>CAJWLY010000001.1 GCA_913043155.1 uncultured Nitrospinaceae bacterium
CTTTTTTAGCTACGGATAAACACCGACTAACGCGGATAGATACAAAAACAGGGGTACTAAATGGCGCCCAAAATATCACCCCAAGTTCGCCAAGGACCCCGGTTAAGTGTGCCGAAGGGCCCAGGCTTTGGACTGCAGGGGTAACACCTTTTGGTATGCCAATTTGGTAGCTTATTTGAACTAGTGCTCGCAAGAAGAGCAGGGCTACTTAGGTTCCCGTCTCAAGTCTTCAACTTTTTCCCCAGTTTTGATTCCACCGAGGCTATTTTGGACTTCAGCCGCCCTTTCTTTCCCTCGCGGTAGTCGATCTTGATGGAACAGGTGATGCGCCGGCAATCGGACCGCATTTTATCAAAACATTGTTGCACCACACCCATGACCTCGTCCCATTCCCCTTCCAGGACCGTACCCATGGGATTGAGCCTGTAATCGACACCACTTTCGGAAATGATCTCAAGCGAGCGACTGACGTAATCGCTTACGCTTTCCCCCTTATCCATTGGGGACATGCTGAATTCGAGAAGCACCACGATATCAATCTCCCTATAAAAATTTTCCTTGCATTTTAAGGCTATGATGTGAAATCATCAACCGTTCCCATTCGAAATCCCAGTGGATTGTCGAAAATCCAAGTAAAGGCGGTATGGCTTTTTGGCCAAAATTCAGGACCTTCGTCACAAAATAGACCAAATAGACGATCAGCTGCTGAAGCTGATCAACCGGCGCGGTAAACTTGCCATTCAAATCGGGCAGGAGAAGTCCAAAAAAGGCAGCCCCTCTCATTTTCATGTGCCGCACCGGGAACGCGAGATTATCGACCGGATCAAACATAGTAACGCAGGCCCCTTCCCCGGTGAATCGCTCGAGCACGTGTTCCGTGAAATCTTCTCTGCAACCCTTGCGTTGGAAAAACCTTTGCGCATTGGATTCCTCGGCCCTAAAACCACTTTCAGTCATCAGGCGGCAATCAAGCACTTCGGTCACTCGGCAAAATTCCTCCCGCACACCACTATAGAATCTGTTTTCCGTCAGGTCGAGCAGGGGATTTGCGACTATGGCGTAGTCCCGGTAGAAAATTCTACTGAAGGGGTAATTAATCTTACGCTTGATTGTTTCGTCGATTCGCCCGTTTTAATCTGCGGCGAAATCAAGAGCACAATCGCGCTTTACCTGTTGTCGAAAACCAGTGACCTGAAAAAAATAAAAACCGTCTATTCCCATCCACAGCCTTTGGGACAATGCCGCCATTGGTTAAACCAGAACCTACCTGCGGTCAAACAGGTTCCTGCATCGAGTACGGCCAATGCGGCTGAAATGGCAACCAAACGATCTACCTCCGCCGCCATCGCAGGAAAACTCGCCGCCGATGTATACCAACTGCATCTCATCGCAGAGAATATTCAGGATCGAGTAAAAAATTTCACGCGGTTTCTGGTCATTGGAAAAGACAAAGCTAAAATGGGCAAACACAACAGAACCTCCCTCATGTTCTCCATTCGAGATGAGACAGGTTCGCTGCTCAAAGTTCTACATTTGTTCGCCCGCAACAAGATCAATCTGACAAAAATCGAGTCCCGTCCGCTCAAGGATCGACCTTGGGAGTACCTATTCTACGTCGACCTGGAGGGGCACACCCAAGATCCCCTAGTCCATAAGTCCCTAGAATCGCTCAAAAAAATGTGTCTATTTTTAAGAGTGCTAGGTTCTTACCCGAGAAAGGCTTAGAGAGATATGAAGACGTTCGAGTGCGCATGCATTATCGGCGTAGGCCTTCTGGGCGGTTCGCTGGCCAAGGCCATGCGGCAGCGCAGACTGGCCAAAACCTTGGTCGGCCATGGACGGAACCGTTCCAATCTAGAAGAAGCTAAGAAGCTCGACATTATCGACAGTTTCGAGGTCGACATTCAATCGGCGGTGAAAGAAGCCGATCTGATAGTTCTGTGCACTCCGGTACAGGCCATCGTACCACTTGTACGTAAGATGGCACCATCCCTTAAGGCAGGGTGCTTAGTCACCGACGTCGGCTCGGTGAAGGCGCAGCTGGTGCGAGAAGTCGAGCCCCTGATTCCGGAGCATGCTTTTTTCGTCGGCGCTCATCCTATCGCGGGTGGTGAAAAATCGGGGCTCTGCGTTTCGTCGAAAACTCTATTCGAAGGCACCCGTTGTATCGTTACACCTACGGAGCGAACGGATCCGGACGCACTCAAACAAACAATCGATCTCTGGGAGCAAGTGGGGACGCATGTGTCCTGTATGGACGTGGAGGAGCACGATTATATCTTCGGAGCCGTCAGCCACCTGCCCCATGTGGTGATTTATGCATTGATGAACATGCTCGGCTCCCTGAAATCGAAAAACCATGATGAGATCATTTCGTTCTCTGGAGCCGGACTCAAAGATATTACGCGAATCGCTGGGGGAGACCCTGTGATGTGGCGAGACATTTGTCTATCCAACCGGGATTCTGTATTGCATTATATAGACCGCTTTCAGGAAACCCTGAACCACATCCGGGGTGGAATTGACCGGGGTGAAGGCGAATTCCTGGTCCGTGAATTCGAGACGGCTAACAAACACCGGTTCCACCTGATTGAGAATGCGTAAAAACTGCATGATTATAGCCATCGACGGTCCGGCAGGAAGCGGAAAAAGCACGGTTGCAAAAATTGTTGCTGGAAAACTGCACTTCCGGTACATCGATACCGGTTCCATGTACCGAGCGGTAGCATGGAAGAGCCTGCTGAAGAACGTAGACCTTAGCGATGAGGAGACGGTTGCAGAAATTGCCCGCAATGTGAAGATCGATCTCGTTCCCGAAGAAGGCGGACAATCTGTGTTTGTGGATGGAGAAAACGCGACTAACCAGTTGAAGCAGGAAACAATCAGCCGCGCAGCAGCGGTGGTTGCGGCACAACCTATGATTCGGAAAATCATGACCAAAAAACAACGCGAACTGGGAAACCGGGAAGACGTGGTCATGGATGGACGAGACATCGGCACCGTAGTCTTTCCAAACGCGGAGAAAAAATTTTTCCTCGATGCCGAGCCGAAAGAACGTGGGCGTCGCCGATTCGATGAGTTGAAAACAAAAAATCAGGAAGCGGATGTAGATCTAGTGACTATTGTCGAACAGGTCAAACAGCGGGACCATGAAGACCGCACGCGAAAAATCGCTCCGCTCAGACAGGCGGACGACGCTATTTCCATCGATACCACTCACCTTGATATTAGCCAAGTGGTAGATCAGATCATGAAAGAAATCGGGAGAGTTCTTCACCGCTAGAACCTGCACTGAGAAAAATCGAGGGTATCCACTTGGTATTGAGGCTCTCCTTAGAGCAATAACTAAAATGGATCTTTTTTCATCATTTAGAGATTTTCTTAATTATTAATTATTTTTATTAACCTAAATTCCAATTCATTAAAGAGAGAACATTGCAATTATGGCTAGCACGGAAGACAAAACCAAAAGCACCACGGCTTTCACCGACGACTTCGAAGAAGAAGAGCAAGACGAACTTTCTCCTGAAGACAAAGCGACATGGGAGGAAATGGAAAAATATTTTTCTGAGAGTCTGCATCAGTTTAAGGAAGGGCAGATTATCAATGGTTCCATCATTAGCATCTCCAAGGGAGTGGCGACAATCGATGTCGGCTTCAAATCTGAGGGAACCGTTCACCTCAACGAATTTCCAGAAAGCGGGAAGGATCTGGCTATCGGTGATGTGGTTGAAGTCTTTCTGGATCGAATCGAAGACAACGATGGCAACGTCGTCCTATCCAAGGACAAGGCCAATAAGATTAAGCTGTGGGATGAATTGGTTAAAACGCATGAAGCCGATGAGATCGTTGAAGGAACCGTTATAGCCAAGGCCAAAGGCGGCTTGACAGTCGATATCGGGCTCAAGGCTTTCCTTCCCGGTTCTCAGATCGACTTACGGTCTATCCGCAATCTGGAAAAACTGATCGGAGAAAAATTTCAGATGCGGATCATCAAGATGAATAAAAAACGCGGCAATATCGTTCTATCCCGACGGGTACTGCTCGAAGAACAGCGCAAACAACACCGCTCCGAAACCCTGCAAAATCTGGAAGCAGGAAATCTCGTAGACGGCACCGTCAAGAACATTACCGAATACGGTGTTTTCATAGACCTGGGTGGTATTGACGGACTCCTCCACATCACCGACATGTCGTGGGGCCGCGTCAACCATCCTTCCGAAATGTTCTCGATCGGCGATAAGGTAAAGGTGATAGTCCTCAAATTCGACAGGGAAAAAGAACGTGTTTCGCTCGGGCTAAAACAAATCGCTCCCGATCCGTGGGTAAATGTGGAAGAAAAGTATCCGACCGGGACCCATGCCAAGGGTAAAGTGGTTAGCATCACCGATTACGGGGCATTCGTCGAACTGGAAAATGGAATCGAAGGGCTAGTCCATATCTCAGAAATGAGTTGGAGCCGTCATGTTAAACACCCCAGCAAAATCGTATCCACCCGTGACGAGGTCGAAGTGGTGGTTCTCACCCTCGACAAGGAGAGAAAACGCATCTCCCTAGGGATGAAACAACTCGAACCCAATCCTTGGGAAGCAATTGAAACAAAATATCCCGTTGGGTCAGAAGCCCAGGGCGCCATCCGGAATATCACCGAATTCGGCGCCTTTGTCGAACTAGAAGAGGGCGTGGATGGACTCATCCACATCTCCGACCTGAGTTGGAAGAAGATAAAACACCCATCAGAGGTACTTAAGAAAAAGGAAACGGTCAAAACCGTGGTGCTCAACATCGATAAAGACAATTGTCGTATTTCCCTCGGCATCAAACAGCTCCAGCCTGACCCTTGGGACGACATTGCCCAGAGCTATCCCCTTGGAACGGAAGTGGAGGGAACTATTATCAAAGTAACTGAGTTCGGCGTCTTCGCCGAGTTTGGCGACGGATTAGAAGGTTTAATCCATGTGTCCCAGCTAAGCTCAAAGAAAGCTTCCAATCCGGAAAAGGCTGTCAAGGTCGATGATAAAATCAAAGCCAAAGTCATCAAAGTCGATACCAGCGATAAAAAAATCGCTTTAAGCATCAAAGCTTTCGAGGAAAAGCTGGACCTGAAAGCCATCGAGGACGAACAGGCCCAACTGGAACACTTCAATGAAAAAGAGGGTCAGTAAACCACAGGTTGAAAAACAATCCATATCCTGAGGAGGATTAATGGAAATGGAACTTCCCGGGAAAAAAAAACGGTCCGTCATCCGGGGATTGCTCTGGTTCACGCTCGGATTCCTGGCGCTAGTCGGCATTTCCGCGCTGGCCACCAACTGGATCCCGGACCAGATGGTAGGAACTGATAACAGGCTTGGCCTAGTCGAAGTGACCGGTGTGATCCAGGATTCGCAGGATATTGTCCGCCAAATTAAAGAGTTTCGAGAAGATAAACGTATCCACGGTATCGTGGTACGGATCGATTCTCCCGGCGGTGCCGTAGGGCCCTCCCAAGAGATTTATGACGAAGTGCTCAAAACCCGTAAAAGCGGAAAAACGATCTACGCTTCCATGGGAACTCTTGGTGCGTCAGGCGGATACTACATCGCTAGTTCCGCCGACCGTGTCTTTGCCAATCCAGGCACACTCACCGGTAGTATCGGTGTCGTCATGGCCTTCTCCAATATCGAAGGGCTGATGGATAAAATCGGATTACGACCGGAAGTTATTAAAGCAGGAAAATATAAAGACACCGGTTCCCCGGTCCGTCCCATGTCAAAAAAAGAACGCCGTCTCCTTCAGGAAGTCGTCGCCGATGTCCATCAGCAGTTCATCGAAGCCATCGCGGAAGGGCGGAAATTACCCGTCGAGGAGGTCCGCAAGGTCGCCGATGGACGAATCCTCACCGGTCGACAGGCACACCGCCTACACCTCATAGATCAGCTAGGTGGACTTCAGGCCAGTATCGACCATTTGGCCAGAAAGGTGGGGATCAGTGGTTCCCCAAAAATTGTCCGCGAGAAGAAACGCATCAATTTCCTCGACTGGATTCTGAACGCAGCTATAAATCAACCGATTATAAAAAAATACCTACCAACCTCCCACTCGCCGTTACAGTACCTGTGGCCTTTAACTAAATCCCATCTCCCGATTCCAGTCCCATAAATTCTCCCAAATCCAACGAAATCCGGCTATTTTTTTCGGCAAGAGCCAGAAAGTCCTTTAGAATAAAAGGCTTGATTTGCTTATGCGCTTGCTATAAGCTGCTACTCTCTATGGGGGAGCTGAATTAATCATTTTTTTCCGGGGGGGGTAAAAATGACGAAGGCGGAGTTAGTCGAGAAAGTTTCCAGCCAAATTAACCTAACCAAGAAACAGACTGAAGTTGTCGTAAATACGGTTTTCCAAAGCATCACCGAATCTTTAAGCGAAGGAAAAAAAGTTGAGTTGCGCGGCTTCGGAAGTTTTAGAATCCGTCAACGAAATGCTCGCATTGGAAGGAACCCGAAATCCGGCACCCAAGTGGATGTTCCGGCTAAAAAAGTTCCTTTCTTTAAAGCGGGGAAAGAGTTGCGGGAACTGGTGGATAAGGATAAGTAGTTCTCTTAAACGTAATCTCCCGGGCCTTGATTGCCCGTGGCCTTTAAGTAGTTGAGAAATAATACGGTTTAATCACCTAGCGACTATGTGACTCCCTCGAAAGGGCTTCCCTTTTGTACCCGATCCCGGTATAGGTCAGGGTCGTCTGCCTAGCTTTTTCTTCTCGCATCTCATTTTTCATTCTGGCGCATTTTTAAAAAGTTTTCGGCTATCGGTACCATGTTAAAGTTGTACGTTAGTTTCTATTTAAGCAGAATGAAACCCGCGATCAGTATTCAGATATCTATCTGGCAAAGTCCATTCAACCCGCGCACATAGTGTTTCCAAATCCTATCCGGATTTAATTAACAGGAATTAGAATCTCGATGCCAGGAAATTCGTTCGGAGAACTTTTTAAAATATCGACTTGGGGAGAATCGCACGGCGAAGGGATCGGCGTGGTTGTCGACGGCTGTCCTGCGGGGCTCCCGCTCAGGGAATCTGAAATTCAGAAAGAACTCGACCGTAGAAAGACAGGTCAAAGCAAGGTCACCACATCGCGGAAGGAATCGGACCAGGTACGCATTCTATCCGGGACCTTCAAGGGGAAAACCACCGGCACGCCTATAGCTCTGTGGGTGGAAAACCAGGATGTCGACTCCTCGAAATACGAGGAGATCAAACACCTGTTCCGCCCGGGCCATGCTGATTACACCTACCTGATGAAATACGGATTCCGTGACTACCGGGGAGGTGGGCGCTCCAGCGTCCGAGAATCGGTGGGCCGCGTCGCCGCGGGAGCCATTGCCAGAAAACTCCTCGCCCGTCAACGGATAAAAATTATTGGCTACTCAAAACAAATCGGACCACATATCGCCGAAAGTCTCGACTACAAGCAAATCGAAAAAAATATCGTGCGGTGCCCCGATAAAAAAATGGCCCAGAAGATGGTCGATCACATCGTACAGGCACGGAAAAAAGGCGACTCCGTTGGCGGTGTGGTCGAAGTCGTCGCCCAAGGCGTACCCCCCGGGCTCGGTGAGCCCGTCTTCGACCGACTGGACGCCGACCTCGCCAAGGCACTCATGAGTATTCCTGCGGTTAAAGGCGTCGAGGTTGGAATCGGATTCACCGCTGCTGAAATGTACGGCTCCGAATGCAACGATCCCTATACCGTCAAAGGAAAAAAAATTGCCGCCAAAACGAACAACGCGGGTGGCATTCACGGGGGCATCTCTAACGGGTCTGACATCGTAGTGCGCATGGTCGTCAAACCCACATCCTCCATCAACAAGGAACAAGACACGGTAACAGTAGACGGAAAACAAGCGAAGATACGGGTCGAGGGACGCCACGACCCCTGCGTATCACCCCGCGCTGTGCCCATCGCTGAAGCAATGGTGGCTCTAACACTGGTCGACCATTTGATGCGAAACAAATTATCCCAATTGAAATAATACGATTTCTAAAAACATGCTGTCCCGAGCTTTAATAGGCAGCGCACTACGGAAGAACTATTTGGCCAATGCGAGTCGGTTTTATCCAAAACAATCCCGTCTTCGCAAACATCGAGTCGAACCTCTCTCGAGTAGAGGCTCTGCTCACCCGTGAACGCGCTGACCTTGTGGTCTTACCGGAGTTGTTCAGTACCGGATACCTTTTTCTTAACCACAAGGAAGCACTCACCCTAGGCGAACCGATCCCGGAAGGATCTACCACCCAGTCCCTTATCCGCGCCGCAAAACAGCATCAGACCGCAATCGTAGCCGGCATTGCAGAACGGGACGGGGAGAAAACATATAATTCTGCCGTCATCATTGGTTCCGGCGGTTACCTCGGCAAATACCGCAAAATCCACCTTTTCGATACAGAAAAAAACTGCTTCGATCCGGGCGACCTGCCACTCAATGTTTTTAAAATCGGGTCGGTCCGCATTGGCGTCATGATTTGCTTCGACTGGCGTTTCCCGGAAACGGCCCGCACCCTCGCGCTGGCCGGAGCCGACCTCATCGCGCACCCTTCCAACCTGGTTTTGCCACACTGCCCTCAGGCCATGATAACTCGCTGCCTCGAGAACCGCGTCTTTGCCATCACCGCCAACCGAACTGGGGTAGAAGAACGTGTGCACGGACATCCGCTCCACTTCATCGGACAAAGCCAAGTGGTAGATCCCGATGGAAACGTACTTTACCGGGCTTCCGAGAGTGACGAAGAAGTGCGGGTCGTGGAGATCGATATCAACAGAGCACGGGATAAGTCCATCAACAGCAAAAATGATTTATTCGAAGACCGGCGGCACGATCTTTACAGCCTTTGATAAATTTTGCTACTCTTAAAGAACAAACAACCACTTGACAAATAAAGGCTCTTTAAATATGGAAAAGGACAAATCACGGTTTCTGAAGAGTGATGACGGAACAGTTTACGACTCTAAAACCAGCCTCACGTGGATGGCCAATGACTCGTGGCTTGATCTCGACAAGGAAGTCTCCTGGGAAGAAGCCGAAAAATACTCCAATGAGACGAACAAAAAAAATGTTGGCGGACACGACGACTGGCGGATTCCATCTGTTCAGGAGGGACTTACTCTTTTCGATAAAGATAAACTGAATAAGGATTTTCAGGGAGCCGACATTCACCTAGACTCAATCTTCCCTCCAGGCGCGGGCAATACTACATGGACAAGCGACATGCGCGGCCGGGAAGCACAAATCGTCTTCTACGGCAACGGATTCCCCTACTGGTACGAAAAAAACGACAAAAGTATCTCCCACGCCGTACGCCTTGTACGAAGAGACTAAAACAAAAACTGTATTCCAGTGATCTCTCTCAGTTCCTATTAGGCCGTTGGGCCTTCTTGGAACCTCTAACTGAAAGGTAGCAACCGAAAAAACCGAGGAATCCCATCTAACTATGAACTTGTTTTATTCTCTTGCCGGATAATACTTTTAGTTGAACTCTTTCAGCAGTTGCGGGTTGTTCAGCATCAGGCCAAAAGCCTTCACCTTCTTCTTCTGTATTGTAAACTGCCGATAGAGCAACTGGAACTCGCTCGTATCAAGCGAGTCGTCCATGAGGTGGGTGAGCTGTTGCCCGGTAATGGGCGAGAGAGAGGTCTCAGCAAATAAAGAGGTGCTAACGCCGACCCAGTGAGAGGAAACAAACCCCTGGTGCACCAGCGCGTTGACACCACCAGAATATTCTTGGGCCTTGCGCAGTGTATGGCGGGCAATATAGGCGGGAACACAGCGCCCGATCGCAACGGTCTTTGAAGGGTTCTCCGCTGGATATATCCACAGGGTAACGCGCGTGTTCCCCATCGCGGCAAATTCTTTGCGGAGTTGCTTCAGGTCTTTTCCATACCGCTTGGACATCCAGGCTTCAATTTTTACGGGCTTACTCTCAATAGATGGGCACTCCAAAGCCCCCGCCCCACAAAACAACACACCCGTAAAAACCCACACAACGATTGTCAATAACCTGCGACAGGTCATATCACCCAAAATGGTTTCGCATGATGTCCTCTCCCACCACTCCTTGCCGGAGGAACAAAAGGCGAAACCCGTCTTTGCGAGCACAGCGCCGACACACCCCAAAAAGGTCTCATCGAGGACTACTGAGCCAACTATATCTGCTTGCCCACCCCGTTACCATTTATTCTTTTTTATTTTTTTGCAAGATAGTGCTGGCACCGGGAATCTTCGCGTTGGGCACTTTAAGTCCGAAAAAGGGAACCAGTTCATCCTGCACCGAGAACTTCCGGTAAAGCGCGTGAAATTCCTTATCGCCTAGATCCGGATTAAGCAATTGCTGTACCTGCTCTGCGCTCACCTTCTGCTGGGAGGGTTCGTCGAACATGGTGGTACCAATCCCGATCCAGTGTTCGGGCAAAAAATCCTGAACCACCAAATTCCCCACACCACCGGTATACTCAATCGCTTTTACGAGAACGTGCCGGGCAATGTAGGCCGGCACGCAACGACCCATTCCCACCACGTCCGAGGTCTTCCCCATAGGGAACACACGGAGCGCCGTGCGAGTGTGACCCATCTCCGCAAACTCTTTGAAAATCTTTTTCCGGTCCTTCTTAAATTCCTTAGAGATGAACCCCTCCACCTTCACCTTTTTCTTTTCTACCGGTTTGCATTCGGAAGCGGACGCCGCAATACCAATCGGGGGCGTGACCAGAAATATTGCCAGAATTGCTGAAATCATTGCTCGCTGAACCATACTACCCCCTTGAAAATGAAAGATTAGGTAAGAACGTAACAGGCTTCCTGTTAGACATTATCGTTGATATAATAGGATGGGCCGTTAGCTGTACTTAGCGGAGAACTCATTGGCGCACCGCTCACTGCAGAAACAGTGGCCCTTGCCGCGCACAGACCGGGTCACGGCCTGCGATTTAGGAACGTACACCCCGCAGTTCGGATCTTGAACCATTTCGGCCGCATCCGATGGATCGTGTAGGCGCGGAGAACCGAATAATGATCGGTATAACACAATAAATCCGGCGACAAGCGCCAGTATAATAATTAATCTGACCATTTCAGTATTTCGATTCTACCGCGTTTGAACTCAAGAAAGCAACGCCATCGATTTTTAACCCGACAGGATACCCGCACCAGTGAATGACAATTTAAAACCAAACGATACCAAGGAAATCGAAGCAGAAATTATCGACCCGGACGAGATCGAAGCACTCGACCCGGTAAGAACAGACGAAGACGATCATTCCTCCAGGACCCCAGCATTAGAACCAGACACCTCTATCGCTCGGGTCGACTCGCTTACAGCTTACCTCAACGAGATCCGACGCTACGAAGGACTTTCGGAAGAGGAGGAGCACGAGCTAGCGGTTCGGTTCCAAGAAACAGGAGACACCACAGCCGCCTACCACCTTACTACCTCCCATCTCATGCTCGTCGTGCGCATCGCTATGGGCTTTCGCAGGCAGTGGCAGAACATGATGGACCTCATCCAGGAAGGAAACGTTGGGCTCATGAAAGCAGTAAAAAACTTCGACCCCTTTCGCGGCGTCCGGCTGTCCTCTTATGCGACGTGGTGGATCCGGTCCTACATTCTAAAATATATGCTCGACAACTGGCGACTGGTGCGCGTGGGTACCACCAACACTCGACGAAAATTGTTATATAACCTACGCAAGGAAAAAGAAAAACTGGAACGCCAGGGCTTCGACCCTACCACCAAACAGTTGGCAGAACATTTCGGCGTCGAAGAGGAAGATGTGATCGACGTGCAGACCAGCTTAGGCGCTAGCGATGTCTCGGTAGACACTCCTACGCACGACGGCGAAGCTACACCAATGCAAACCCTCACCAATTCTGACGCCTCGTCACCTGAACAGTATGCCGAACAGAAACAGTTCATCCAAGCAATCCGGAAAAAAATCGAATCATTTAAGAAACACCTAAAATCCATCGAACAGGAAATTCTAGAAGACCGCATCCTCAGCGACACGCCCCGTTCGCTTCAGGAAATCGGTGATGACCACAACATCACCCGTGAGGCGGTCCGGCAAACAGAACAGCGTATCCTTAAAAAATTTAAAACCTATATCGAAGAACATATGCCCGATCGCTAGTCGTGAAGCTAATAGGCTATTGGCAGAGTAATTGCTTCGCGTGGAACAAAATAGCAGGTTAAAGCACCCTCACTTGCTCCGGTTCTTCACCGATGACCCGCATGGAAAGCTGAAGATATCCATAGGGAACCTCAGTTGGAATACGCCCAGCAGTTTTGCGTTCTTTGCATCTTTACGGTAGAATCTGCTCCACTATCCCCAATATGTAATCTAAAAACGGATTTCTCATAAAACATTGTAGTTTGCATTCATAATCAGAAGGAGATTTTTATGACCAAGCGGATCGAAACCGACAGCATGGGAGAGATCGAAGTCCCCGCCGACCGCTATTATGGCGCACAGACCGCACGATCGCTCATCCATTTCGATATCGGATGGGAAACCATGCCGCGCGAAGTCATCCGGGGCATGGGTATCCTCAAAAAAGCCGCCGCCCTTGTCAACACCGAGTTGGGACTCCTATCCAGCGACATCAAAGACCTCATCGTCAAGGCCGCCGATGAAGTGATTGACGGTAAACTCGACGACCATTTCCCGCTTCGCGTGTGGCAAACCGGAAGCGGCACACAATCGAACATGAACACTAACGAGGTCATCGCCAACCGCGGTATTGAAATCGCCGGAGGACAGCTTGGATCTAAAAAACCAGTCCACCCCAACGACCACGTGAACATGGGGCAGTCATCTAACGATACCTTCCCCACCGCCATGCACATCGCCGCCGTCGAACGCATCCACGACCATCTGTTACCGGAACTCACCAAGCTCCACGACGCGATGGCAAAAAAACGCGACAAGTTCAAGGGCATCATTAAAATCGGGCGGACGCATTTAATGGACGCCACACCGCTTACGCTCGAACAGGAATTCAGCGGCTACGTCCAGCAGTTGGAAAACGGGATCGAGCGGGTGAACGGATGCCTACCTAGGCTGAGTCAGATCGCGCTCGGTGGCACAGCAGTTGGAACCGGACTCAACTCACATCGGGATTTTGCTGTAAAGGTGGCAGATAAAATCGCGGAACTTACCGGACGCGCCTTTGTCACCGCGCCTAACAAATTTGAATCGCTCGCCGCACACGACGCCGTGGTCGAGGCCAGCGGCGCGTTGAAGACCCTCGCCTGCTCACTCATGAAAATCGCCAATGATATCAGGTGGCTCGGGTCCGGACCCCGTTGCGGCATCGGCGAACTCATTCTGCCCGCAAATGAACCAGGAAGCTCCATCATGCCCGGAAAGGTCAACCCAACACAATCGGAAGCCATGACCATGGTCGCGGCGCAGGTAATCGGCAATGACACCACCATTGCCGTCGGCGGATCGTCAGGCAATTTCGAGCTCAACGTGTTCAAACCCGTGATGATCTACAACCTGTTACAGTCAATCCGGCTCCTTGCCGACGCGTGCCGGTCGTTCAACGAACACTGTGTGGCAGGAATCGAACCGGACAAGGCACAAGTCGAAGCGCACCTCAGAAACTCGCTCATGCTTGTCACCGCGCTCAACCCGCATATCGGCTATGACAACGCCGCAAAAGTCGCTAAGAAAGCCTACCTAGAAAACACCACCCTAAAAGAAGCAGCAGTCGCCTTGAACCTGCTCACCGAAGAAGAGTTCGACGAAAAGGTCCGACCCGAAAAAATGACCGGCCCAGCGTAACGCCAAGATAACAAACGACACACTTCTTAATAATCACTTAGAGTCTGAAAACTGCTAACTTTTTAGCCCATATCCAACGCTAGTGGGTAGGACTGAATTTTTTAATCAGTTGAAGGTCACAAGTAAAACACTGGCGGTAGGCAAGAAGCGTCACGGTAAGACAGGTGATGCCAGTCGCACCAGCGACCATATACATGATCGCCAACTGAAACTTCACCGCCGTCATAGGTGATCCACCCGCGATTATGAAACCAGTCATGATACCTGGAAAATGCACCAGTCCTACTGTCTTCATCGTATCCACCGTCGGGATCATTGCCGCTCCCACTGCCTGACGCACCGCGTTCAGCGCAGCTTGTCTAGACGATGCTCCCAGCGCAAGCAAGGTTTCGATCCGTGCACGCTGATGCCCCAATTCCCCGATCAGGCGGTTGAGCGAAAGCGACGACGCTTTCATGGAGTTGCCGATGATCATCCCGCCAAGCGGGATAGCATATTGCGCCTCAGGTTGTATAACACCCGCTGCATAGAGAACTCCAAACGTCACGACGGAGCCGAGAAAAATTCCCGCAAACGCGATCCAGTACGAGTGCGGGATCTCCTTGCCCCTTTTGCCGGAAATAGCTCCCGCCACCACACACATAGAAAGAAGAATCAGGAATAAATACAACGGCTCCTCGATGGCAAGGATCGCTTCCAGAACAAAACCCATCACGATTAACTGCACCGTGGCGCGAAGTGAACTGGAAAACATCTCCCGCTCCATCTTGAGTTGATTGAGCAGGGAAATCAGGATGGCGCCAACAACCAATCCGTAAGACATTAACAACGATTCGCTTGCCATGACGATCTCCTTATGAACCTTTTAGTTCGTTTGATTCCATTCGTCCTTCGAAAAATTGTATGAGCTTCGGGTTTGCATTCGATTCCATCAACTTGCGGATGTTACCCTCGGCAAGAACTTCTCCGTCCGCAAGCACCAGAGTGCGCGCATTGAACCGCTTCGCCTGCTCCAAGTTATGGGTGACCAGCACCATCGCCGTGTTCAGCTTGTTGTGCAGCGACTGGATGAGCGTTTCGACGACGAGAATAGCGGTAGGGTCAAGAGCCGAGGTCGGTTCGTCAAGAAGCAAAATATCCGGTTCGTTCGCCAGCACCTGGGCCAAGGCCACACGCTGGCGCTCTCCAAGCGACAGGGTTTCCACATTGCGTCCGCAATACTCGCTTTCCAAACCCACTCGCGAAAGAAGTGATTGGCATACTTCGTCTGAAATATTTTTTCCTGCAAGGCGAGGTCCAACACAAACGTTTTTCTTTACCGTATCAGGTATGAGTGCTGGCGCTTGGAAGATGAGCCCAATCCGACGTCGCAGTTCCGTGATCGGGAACGCCCGCGTATCGGTCCCGTCAAGAAACACGTTGCCGGAATCCAATGAATCCAATCGGTTGAGACACCGCAACAGCGAGGTTTTGCCCGCACCCGACGGACCCAGCAAGACAAGGATTTCGCCACGGGCAAGCTCGAAAGAAACGTTCTTGAGGATGTGTTTTTCTTTTACGAGGGAAATGTTTGCTACCGTGAGCATCTTAAGGCAACCACCGATGAACACAAATGAGAATCTTCCTCTCCACTGAGAGAAGAGGGCCAAGGTATGGGAGATTTAAGTGTTTTCCCAGAGCTACCTAGGGTCAAGGCTCCTTAGGGCAACAATTTACCCTTATTTTTTGTAAATGTCTCTGGATCAAGAAGCTCCCTCGTCTTAGCCCCTCTAGGATGGTTTTTTGTTCAATTTTTCAGATACGAAAACATTTTATCTACACACCGGAGGGCGTTTTTCTGAATTTCGGGATCGAGTTCGATGATATTGGACGGAGCCGGGTTCTCTAGTGTGCTTAGAATATGCTCTAAAGAGTTGGCTTTCATATAACGGCAGGTGGTGCAGGTGCCAACAAACTGTTTCCTGGGAAACTCCGACTCCAAAACCCCAGTCAGCCCACATTCGGTGAGGAGGAAAAAACTGTCATTGTCGGATTCACGAACATAATCAAGCATGCCGCTGGTGGAACCGACGTAGTCGGCCTTGCCAACCACGCCCGGACTGCACTCGGGATGGACCAGAACTTTCACACCGGGAAAATTTCGCCGCACTTGATCGACGCTCTCGGGCTGATACTCTTCGTGAACGTAGCAGGTACCGTCGTACACATCCACCTGCTTGCCTGCGCCTTTATCACGTAAGAAATTTTTCACGTTTTCGCCCATTAGCCTGTCTGGAAGGAAATAAATTTTGTCAGTCTCGATCCGTTCCATGATCGTATACACATTGGAGGAGGTCACGCACACATCGCAATTGGCCTTCACCTCGGCGGTGGTGTTGATATAGCAGACGAAGGTGTGGTCGGGAAACTCCTCACGTAGACGTTTGACATCAGCGGCGGTGATTCCGTCGGCCAGGGTGCAGCCTCCGTCCGGGTTCGGGTCGAGCACCATTTTCCCCGGATTGACAATCTTGGCCGTCTCGGCCATAAACCGCACCGCCGTAAAAACGATAACTTCCGCATCCGATTCCAGTGCCTTTTTTGCAAGTCCGTACGAATCCCCCGTATGATCTGCAACCCCATACAGGATTTGCGGGGGAACATAGTTGTGTGCGAGGATGATCGCGTTTTTCTCACGCTTGAGTTGCTCGATACGTTCGATCACCGGCAGAAAGGTTTTGCACCTCTCCTCGGTGAACTGGCAGCACGGATTCCCAACGCGAATGTCCTTCAGTTTATTGTAAAGTTGTTCGACGGTCAGCATATAGGGAATTAACCAGGAGGCCAGTGCATGGCACGTCCACCCAGCAGGTGGTAATGGACATGAAAAACCGATTGCCCCGCCTCGGCACCGCAATTGACCACGACGCGGAATCCGGATTGATCGAGTCCATAGTCCTTCGCCAAGCAGTTGGCAGCAGAGAAGACGGAACCGACGAGTTCCTGGTCCTTTTCATCCAGTTCCAGAATAGTCGAGTAATGTTTTTTCGGTATGATGAGGAGATGCACCGGCGCCTGTGGGTTGATGTCACTGATAGCAAAAACGCTGTCGCCGTCATATACCTTTTCGGCTGGGATATCCCCCTTCTCAATCTTGCAAAACAAGCAATCGCTCATACCAACCTCTCAAAAAAAGCGCCTAAAACTGTCTTACCGCACCAACTATATCACCGGGCCTAGCCCGGAGCAAATCGGTTATTAAGGTAGTGATTATCCCGAATTGGAGTAGAGCAATCTTAGGAACCACATACCAATGTGGTCACAGATACAGACAGAACCCCCAATCTTTGCCCTCCAGAGAACAAAGAGTTTTTATCCGCGCCAATCTCTGCCTTCCCATACTTTGAAGCTTTTCAATGATGGGTGGACAAGCTATATTTATCCGCGGTTAAAGCCTTTTGCTTTTTCATACAATGCGGGCCTACTGATATTCCTTCGGGCGTGGCCCGGTACGGAGAGGCCGGACTCGACGGGTTCGCCGAGATCCATGTCTTTAAGGTAGTTCCTAATCTCGTCCTTGTAGGATATAAACGGATCAAGCATGAGGAAAGGTTCTTCGTTCCGACTCAACCGGAACCCGATCCAGTCGATGAGGTATCCAACCTGTGTACTCATGAGGGTTTTGACAAGCTCGCCGCGCCCATCGGCACGAGTGCCGCGCGGCGGAGTGGACTTGGCGTATTCGATGGCCTCGTTATTAGTCTTTCTTACGGCGTCACCGTTTTTCTCTAGCTCCCAGTAGAGCCCAGACTTCTTGCTGATATTGTGGTACTCAAGGTCGAGGCTCTTAAGCCATGGATCGTTCCAGTCGAGTTTTTCCTCGCGCTTAAACTCGCTCAACATCCAGTACTTCGCTGCCCAGTCGACTCTGTCAATTAGCGCTTCCGGACCTTTTGGCAGATCGGTCAGCACCGATTCCCATCCGTCCAGTATCCAGTCGGCTTCATGACTCATTCCGGTGAGATGCTTCTTTGCAGTCTCGAGGATTTTCCACTGCAACTCAAGCGCGGTGGTGCGGGTTCCGTTTCTCAGCATAATCTCCCATTTGAATTCTGGATCTCGCGAGATTGACCGCATGGCTTCGACCGACTCGGCAAGTATCCAGTCGCGGTGTGCGAGGCCCTGCTCCATGAGTTCGAGCATGAGTGCAGTGGTTCCCATCTTCATGGCGGCGGCGAACTCGTTCATGTTGGAATCGCCGACCAAGAGATGAATGCGCCGGTACTTGCTGGGATCGGACAACGGTTCGTCGCGGGTATTGACAATAGCGCGGTTATACTGCACCCAGCGGTAAAACTCGTTGGGGATGTGGTCGGCCCGCTGGGAAATCTGAAAGTCCACCGTCTCCTCGGGCTCTTCGACGGAAATGCCTTCCCAGTCGCGAAAAGGATGCGGGTTGCACGCGCCAATGCGACCCGTGCCGCAGAAAATTTGTCGTGTCACCAGAAACGCTGACAACAGTTTCAGGTTATCGCGCTCGTCGAAGGGAAACCCGCGGCTAACCAGATAATTTTCGTGACAGCCGAAGGTTGCGCTGGTTTCGAGATCAACATTGTTTTTGATAATGGCAATCGAATCACCCCAGCCCAGATCGTTCACCGCATCCTGAATGATGCAGTCGCCCGCTCGGTCATAGGTGATCAGGTCAGTCAGCGTGGCGCATTCGGGTGAGGCATACTCCAAGTGCCCCATATCGAGGTAGACGCGCCCGCCATTTAAGAGAAACCCACCGTTACCAGGCGGTTCGTCGTTAGCCCGGTAATGTAAGTCGAGAATACCGAGCTTAGACGTGAAGATATGATTCTTGATCCGATTCGCTGCATCGACCGGGTCAAGTTCAAACTCGCTGTCCTTGATAAGCAGACCGTATTCAGTTTCCAGACCATAGATACGTTTTCTCATGACTATTTCAGCGCCACCTCTTTCAAAGCGTCGATTTCCTTTGTGTCCAATGCCCGATAGAGACGTTTACGTCCAGTATTTTTGTTCAATACCGCCGCCTCAAGAGTCCATTGCCCGAACGCATCCTTGAGGGTGGACGGCGCCTCGTCCGGTTCTTCACTGTCACTTTCATCACCCGCTTTATATTCACCCGAGTCATCCAGCTTGCATCCTTCCTCCCACAGGCACAGGCCTTTTTTGAGCGCCTGATTGAGTTTGAGCGAAGCAAAATCGGTTTTTTCAATTTCCTTCTGGATGTGCTCCTGCACCTTCCGGTCCCCCACGATGACAGTCCCCTTCCTAAAAGTTTCCCAGTAGCCGTCATAACTGAGGCGATAGAATTCGGCCACACCCTCGTTATTCAACTCGGCTAAGAGCAGTTGCACGAGATACGGTGCGCGCTGGACCTCCTCGAAATTCTGCTTGAGCGCTGGAGCGATGCCGAACTGTAAAAGGCGAGCGATTGTGACATCCTGCGCCGATCGGCTGAACCCTTCGACATGGGCCATGTCAAGAAGCGTCATGCGCAAGCGCTCGATATCCGCCGGGTGGCCAAGCCCGCCCAGTGCAATGCGGTCATATATTTCGAAAATCTTTCCTGACTGTGGGGCAAACCCAAAAATCACAGCGCCCTCATCATAAGGAACGCTGAGGACCGGCCGGGCCTTCTGCAGTTTCTCACGCACATAACTATGGCGTGTCGATATAGCTTCCATCCAGCGGAATGGTTCTTCAAACACAGTTAACCCTTTTTCATAGAAGTTTTATAAAGATCTGCCATCTCATCTTCAGGAACGAACTGGTATCCGTTTTTGGTAATACGAGCGATGATAGGGTAGAGCTTATCCTCAGGCCGAGCCTGTCCAGTCGCCGAGTCAAACTGGGCGGCGGTCTGCAATAGCCGGATAGCCAGAGCAGACGCCTCTCGTTCACTGCGTTCTTCCAGCGGACGCGCCCCCCACAGGTTTTCGTGTTCCAGCACACCTCGGATCATGGGCGACCCGGACCCGGTCGCAACATGGGTGAGTATCCGAAACTCTGCTCCAAGCATATCGTAGAAATAAAGAAATGGTTTTCCCTGCGAGCTATCGTAGGTAGCGAGGAGCGGGCTCACCGCGCCCACGCCCTGCATGGCCATGCCCACGTTTTCCTTGAGTAATTTCGACAAGGCACGTACTTTCCCCTCGGTGCTCATGGACTGGAGTTGGGACCGCCGGTAATATTCGAAGTTATGTGAGAGAATGCGCGCCATTTCGAACGCGGTGGCGGGGACGCCAGCAATTGCCATCAACGAATAATCATCAATGGGAATCACCTTGTCGCAACGGTCGTACATGATAGCGTTACCCGCGGTGGCCCTGCGGTCACCCGCTACAATGACACCTTCTTTATAGTGGAACGCCAGTACGGTGGTTCCCTGGGAAATCTCGATGAACTTATTTTCAGGAAGACTTTTCAGCGGGCTCTGCCACTGGTAACCCGATCTATCGAGGAGCTCGAAGAAGTCGCCGGAAACGCGTACACGATCAGAGTGTGTTGTCATTGCCCTGTTCGCTGTTTGTAGCGTTCCGATTGCTTGGGGTCCACGCGTTTCATGCGCTTCAGAATATCGTCACGTCCCGGTCGGGTAACATCTGGACTCGAAGGTCCAGCGTCGCGCCGGTCGGGAGTGGGCTCTCTTTTTTCTTCCCTTCTCAAAGGGTCGTTCATAACCATTTAAATCGCTCCTTTTCAGAATTAAGCAGGTGTTCGACATCGGCAGAACTGACGATTTCCGAAAGGTCTAAAAACTCACCATCAGTAAATTCGATGCCTGTCCAGTGGATATTTTTGATCGTTCCCTCACTGCGCGTCACGGCGAGCCCGCGAATCAGTGCTCGCGTATCTTCCGGCGCCTGTTGAATGGCGCAGGCGACCTCATCTTCAGAAAACATAGAGAATACCTCGCCGTTCTGCTCCAGCCCTCGGTACAACCCACGGTCCGGATCAAGATTATGATACTCCAGGTCGAGGCTTTTGATCCAAGGGTCGTCCCAACTCACTTTTTCCGATTCCATGAACTGGGTGAATAGGTTCTGCTTGATTGCCCAGTCGATACGGTCTGCTAGTTTTTCGGGGTGGTGCCTCAACTCGCTGAGGGTACGCCCCCACTCACGGATGATCCAATCCCATTCCTTGCACTGACCGGACAGTGTTTTCTCCACTGCTTCCAGATAAGCCTCCTGAATTTCCAGCGGTGTGACCGTGCTACCATTTTTTCGTTTCAAAAGCACGGTTCCCGTTTGGTCACGGGAAATTTTTTTTATTCCGACGACCGGATCTTCCAGCCCAACGGAAAGCGAAAGTTTTTCCTCGCCAATTAAAGTGAGGACCAGTCGCGTAGACCCCACCTTGAGCGCCGTGGCGTAAGGCGACATGTTGGCATCGCCCAGGATGAGATGCAATCGGCGATATTTCTCAGGCGTCGCGTGCGGTTCATCACGGGTATTGATGATGGGCCGCTGGGTCATCGTCTCGATGCTGAGCACCGTTTCGATGAAGTCCGACCGTTGCGCGAGTTGGAGCCCTCTGAACGACTCGCCGCGGCGCTGCTCCGATCCCACCTTTCCCGCTCCGGCATAAAGCTGCCGGGTGACAAGAAATGGAACCAGTCCTTCCACCCAAAACTCAAAGGGCAAGCGGCGCGGGATGAGATAGTTGTCATGGGTACCGTAACTGTGTCCGCTGTAATCGGTGTTATTCTTAAACACCTGCACACCATGGGAATCGAGGTCGTTGTTCCTCAACCGGGCACACTCGGTGACGATGCGCTCTCCCGCAAGATCGTGTGTCACCAATTGAAACACACTGCCACATTCCGGCGTACTATATTCGGGATGCGTATGATCATTGTAGAAACGAGCACCGTTTTCCAGTACCCGATCACTTTTCATTTCCCAGTAAGTGTAAGGACGCTTGCTATCCTTGATACAAAACGCATCTTCCTCTTCGTCCTGCGCGAGGGAATCCACGTTGAATCCACGCATATCAAGATGCGTACGTTCGCGGGAATACGCCCAGTTGCCAAACTCGCTTTTCAAGCCGCAACGGTGGACGAGTTGCATCGATTCTTCAACGACGTCATAGTCCACATCGTCCCGGATAATGCCGTATTCCGTTTCCAATCCCAGCAGCGGAACAATTGCGCTCATATGATCGATCGGTTGAGAGTTTCAGCGGCGGCCTGATCGGCTTCGCTAGGACGCCGTACCCGCACCACCTGACGCGGGTCCACATCCAGCAGTTGAAGCCAATCTTCCATATTCGATTCGATGGGAAGCAGGCTCCCCTCCTTGAACTCGGTTTCCAGACATTCAGTCAGATCTCTGGCTAGGATTTTCAACTCCTTTCCGGCAATGGCCCGTTCGATAGCTTTTTCCTTGGCACGCTTGACGATTCCCTCAATGATCGCGCCGGAGATGAAATCTTTCCAGTACATCTTCTTGAATCCGCCTGTGCGCAGCGTCAGAACCAATACTTCCTGTTGCGCGCTCTTCTTAAAAAGCGTATCAAGAAACGGCCGGATCATAGCATCAAGATCATCATGCTCTCTGGGTAGGTTGGGTTTGAGATAAACTTTGAGAATGGCATCACAATCGTCGCGGTTAGGGCGCCCCACTTTGATCTTACGGTCAATTCTACCGGGCCGCAGGATAGCTGGATCTATGAGGTCGGGCCGGTTGGTGGCCAGGATAACGACCGTGTCGCGAAGCGACTGGATCCCGTCCATCTCGGCGCAAAACATAGGAACGATTGTGTTGGTAATGTTGGAGACGCGCCATGCCTGCCGTGTCCCGAGAATCGATTCGGCCTCGTCGATAAAAATAAAAGGAACCTGTCCTTTTTCCTTGTAGTCCCGTGCCTTCTTGAAAATCTCGCGAATCTTGCGCTCCGATTCTCCCAGCCACATGTTGAGAATTTCGGGACCTTTGACATGAATAAACCGACCTTCTAGGCCTTGGTTGGATTCCTTTTCCTTGAGCTGCCGGATGATGTCGGAAAGAATAGCCCGGCCTATGAGTGTCTTGCCACAACCAGGCGGGCCGTAAAACAAAAATCCCTTTGGCAACTGATATTCCATCGTTGAAAGAATTTCCTTGTGAAGAATGGGATACTCGATGACCTTGCGCACCTCTTCAATGACCTGTTGTTGTCCACCCACCTGAACCCAGTCGACGCATGCCAGTTCGTCTTCAACCGCAACACCTGACTTTCTTTTGGGTAAGCGAGCCAGAATGACGCGCTGGTTGGGATCGAGAATGACTTCGTCGCCTTCCTTCAGCGATTCGGATTCCAGTTCAGGGTGATTCTGTGCCAGGGTTTCGCTATTAGAGCCTAGTCCGGAAACCAACCATTGCCCGTCGACCAAACGTGTTGTGATCCGAGCAATGGGTCCCTGCTCGGGCCGGGGCAGTTTGGCAATGGCGACGAATCCTTCGTTGAGGGCAACCTGATCACCAGGTTGAAGCGGGTCTTTTTCCAGAATTTCCGGGGATACTGCGGCCTGATATTCGGTACTGCCGACCACCAGGCGATACAAGTCTCCCTCGCCCGGTCCCAACACCGTGCCGATACGGTGGGCGGGGGATTTGAGCTTACCGATGGTTTCCTCAAGGGTTCTGATTTTTAAGGCATATTGCTGTGACGCCTGCTGAGCCTGGAAGAGAGCGTCTCGGAGATCCAAAATCTTTTCCTGAAGCTTGGGCCGGTCAGCGGTTTCTTCAAGAATCTGATCGATCAACTCGATGATATGGGTTTGGTCGCCCATGAATAAATCCTTATAAATTAATGCCGATGGCCAATTGTACGTCCAAAAAATTTTCTACGTCAAGTGAATTTGTCCTTAATGCACGCGTCCAAACTACTGCCCGCCGCGGTCGGGGCGCCGCTTTTATCTTTTTCTTCCACTTGTGTTTTTTTGGTACAATTTTAAGAGGGATAAAAACCGTAGTTATTGAATTTCAAAATATGGTAAAAGAATCACTATATCCCTTGTTATACAATCCTTTGCGTTTGGCTTTCAAGCCGCCGGGACAGTTTGCGGTGGGGTTCTGATGTGTTTCTACTTTTAAGGTTTTTATGAACACGATTAGGCAACGAACAGGTATCGATAAGTGCATCCTGAGCTTCAGTCACGACCGGTATCCCTCCCGCAAACAGGCCGACGCTTCTGCCATCGCCAAGGCCCGGCGGGAAATTGCCTCCGGTAAGAAGGGAGTCAGTCACCTCATCCTTCGCGCAGTCGACGACCAGATCGACCAGCTTAAATTTCTATTCCTCATCCACGGCATTCCCGTGGTGTGTTACGCGCTGGGGAACCTTTTGTTGTCGAGCCTTAAGGAAATCGTAATCGTTGGATCGGACGAGGTGGAACAGGTTACCGACGCATTCCTTAAAACAGTGGGCACGCAGGGGAAAAATATTTCGTTCGTTCGGGAAGACCTGAACAACTTAAATCTATTCAATACAATGAAACTGGGGCGTAGCCGCCTGACGCTCGAACCGGACGAACTAGTCCTGTTCCAGCCCGGTGACCTTCCCTTCATGTTTGACATCGAAAAAATTCTACAAGATGATGATATTCAAGGTAACAATCTGATCCTTTGGCTTAACTCCCGGCAGATGATGTTCCCTGAGTACCGGGAGGATCCGGACAGCGAATTCGTCCAGCGCAACTATCACTACCGTGCCCTCTGCGAAGAAACCAGCGAACTTCACGAAGTTAAAGAGCCTAATATTTATCCGATCAACCTGTCTATAGTGGACCCGGGAATCATCGACCACCTGCACTCGACGAGGAAGGACGGCAACATCCTGAAAGCAGGGATCCGGTATATCATGTCTATGCCGTCGAGATTTTTACGCCTGATTCCGGTCATGGCCTATCACGCACTGCATTTCCGTTCGGATCTCAAGCAGTTCCGGAAAAAGGACAGGTACCAGTTTGGGATGCATCGAGATAACTTCCACCGTGCGGTATCGATCCTACTGGACACAGAATTCACCACCAAGTTTCATAATGACCCAGCTTTTGTCTCCGACGTGGATGCCCTGGAGGATTGGGAGGATTTTGAAGCTCTCGCGCATCACGCCAGAGAACACCACGGCGAAGAGGGGCTGACCTACATCCATCCCTTCGGAGAAGAACTGCTCCACTTCCGCGATGAGGCCATGCCACGGCTCAAGACCCGAATACCGATGTATGCCGATTTCCCCTCTTACATCAACACGGTTTATCAGTCGCTCCAAATGGAACATATACCTTTCCCGGGTGGAAGCCAGTACGAACAGAGTGTTTCACACGCCAGGAAAATAGAATATGCCTTTGCTTGGTATTCCCAGAAATGTGAAGTGCTTAAAGTGAAAATTTAAGAGTTGCGTCTCCGCCAGACCGCCAAGCCTTATCGAAGGTTTTCATGGGAATTAAGGGAATCACCAAATTAAGTAAGTTGACCTACCAATCTCGCCAGGGGTTCTGGGGCAACGGAAGCCAACTTGACCAAACGCGGTTGAACCGATTTATTTTCTTTTCTCTTCTACTCCATGCAACGGTGGTAATTTTTCAGCTTATGGCTCCCGCAAACACTTCGAGTCCGCCGACACCATCGCCGATCAAGGTCAAATATGTAGAAATTCAAAAACCTGACTCAATCGACGAAAACGTAACCAACATCGATTCTCCGAAACCGAAAAAAATCGAGAAACCCCGAAAAACCGATTTCCTTGCGAGCACCGACAGCCGCGCCCACTCCAGCCAGAAACCTTCTATAAAAAAAGAATATCGGCGTAAACAAACCTTGGTCCCCCAGGCAAGCGGAACACCGGAGATGGCTCAACGCTTACAAACCCGGGCTCAATCCAAAAGGAAAACCTTGGAAAAACGTAGACCGCTACCCCTGTCAGAGAAAGGCGTGGTCGCCCACGAAACCAAGACACAAACCACCCCTTCGGTGTCCCCCGAGAGTCTGGGGTCGCGAGGAACCCTCTCCTTGCTGGACGGGTTCGACGCAAAAAAATATGCGGCGATGGACACCAAAACCCCGGCAGAAGAAGACACGGACGATAACGAACCTATCTCTCTGGACACGACAGAGGCAAAATATGTTTCCTACTTCAAGCGTATCAAGTATCAAATCCAGCGTGTCTGGGCCTATCCACCCGAAGCGGCGCAGCAGGGCATCGACGGAAAACTCAGGTTAAGGTTCCAAATTTCCCGAGACGGCAACCTGATGGGGGTGCAACTAGTCGACAGCTCAGGCTTCGAGATACTAGACATGGCTGCGATCAAGGCGGTCAAGGAGGCAGCACCATATTACCCATTCCCTATCACGATCTCTAAAAGCAAGCTTTCTATCCTAGCGACGTTTATATACAGTCCCAACTACAACGAACTCAAATCGCAGTAACAACCCGACTTTACCCATGAGCATGATAAAATGGGCCATCATTCGTGCTATCCCTCCCGAAGGAGGAACGCGTTTCCTTTTTCGCCGGAACATCGCCGGCCTACCGGTCTTCAAGCGGATGATCCTTACTTTGCAACGGGCAGGGATCGAACATTTCATTGTTCTGGCGCAAGGGATTTCAGAGTCGGATCGGCAATGGGTTGAATCGGACCTCGAAAGTGATTTCCGTTTTAAATGTCACCTGCGCTGGTTCGATCTAGACAACGAGCTATCTGAAGTCTGGCTGAACTCAATCGAACCTCTTTCTGATCTCGAAAATGTTTTGGTTGTCGAGGGGAATCTTGTAACGACGGCCGAACTGATAAAAGATTTCATCACATCGGTTTCAAATTCGCGTTGCCTGCATCAAGGGGAAATCGCTGGACTTCTTCCCGATGCCGACCATTCGAGCGCCCTCCATATCCTACCCTCTTCCGATACTCACAGGCTGGAGCATTACCTGCGTCATGGAACATTTGATGGGCCCGTGAGTCCGGTTACCCTGTCCGGCTCTCGATTCTTCTGGCAGACGGTGAAAGATGCCGTCTCGGCAAAGTCTGCAGAACGCAGACTGCTTAATGAGTATAAACTGCATTACACGCAGGCCATGGACATCTGGTTCAATTCTTTGTTCTCATTGAGAATTTCCTCCCTCCTAGTCAAAACGCCTTTAACCCCGAACCAGCTCACCCTGTTTGGCCTGATCATTGGACTTGCGGCGGGACTCTTGTTTGCCCGGGGAGATTACTGGAGCGGTCTCATGGGAGGCTTCCTGCTAGCGGCCACGGCGGTTTGGGATTGTTGTGACGGTGACGTCGCTCGGCTCAAATTCATGGAATCAGATTTTGGCGAGCAACTGGATACCATCTGCGATAACATCATCAACGTTTTTATTTTTACAGGAATGATGATCGGAATGGCGCATTCGCAGGGACTTGCCCAAGCCATAGTCCCTTTTCTTCTGTTGGCACTGGGAGGAGGTTTAATTTTTATCTTTATTTATTTTCCTGAAGGAGGGAAGGGATCTTTTTTCCGGGGGACATGGCTGTATGAAGTGATTCAGGTGCTCGCTAGCCGCAATTTTATTTATATTGTTGTTCTATTCGCGATCGCTGGAAAGCTCGACTGGTTCCTCTGGCTCGCCGGACTGGGTTCCAATGTTTTCGCGCTCAGCCTGTATCTGGCCAAACGAAAAATTATTTACTCAACCCCTAACGGAGGGAGAGATTAAACTTTTTCATCCCTCCAAACTTTTCTTTCTCTGAAAAAGTTTTGAACAGATTAGGACTTATTCAAGCTCGCCTGATTTTGCCACAGAAACTCAAAGTGAGAGGTTCGTTTTGTCATGCGCGAAATTGACTGCCAGGAATCCGTCTCGGAGCATTCAGAGGAGGTTTGCGCCATTCTAGCCTTACCGCACCCTCCGGACACATGGCCTGTAGCGGACTGGTACTGGAAAGTGGTCGGCGGGACTCCTTTCCTGATGAGAAATGTCATCAATCTTCAGCGAGCCGGACTAAACTCCATATTTATCTTTGGTGAGGGGGGAAACTGCGAAGAACTCCTATCCAGACTTTCGCGGGATAAAAGAGTTGAAATCAGCATGAACTGGGCTTCCGACACCAAGGAACTCGCCCAGTCTACAGGAAACAGACCCACCCTTGTTTTGAACGGAGGAGCCCTGCATTCCAAGAATGAAATTCGGTCAGGTCTGAAATCCCTGACCAGCTCATCTGCAGATAATAAACCTTCATATCTTCTGGGGTGTGATTCCTTCCACGAAACACTGAGTCAAATCGTCTGCGGGAAGGAGCCAGAATCCATAGGGGCTGGTGAAAACAGGAATAACTCCTTTACTTATCTCGCGGGCGGCAAGGAACTTCGAATTCGGGAAACCACCGATTTTCATGCCCAACACGAACGACTTTTGAGGGAGAGCGGACTCAGCAACGACAGCTTCATGGACCGACTGGTCACCCGTTTTTTTTCCCGTCAATTGACTCGGCTGTTTCTGCAAACTCCTATAACCCCAAACCAGATCACCCTGTTGAGCCTGATCCTGGGATTGGTATCGGCAATGTATTTCTTTCGGGGAACTTACGAAAGCGGGATAACCGGAGCGGGGCTGCTTTTGCTTTCAGCCTGGATTGATTGTACCGATGGGGAAATCGCCAGACTAAAGTTTATGGAATCTGAAACAGGAGGAAAACTAGACATCCTTTGCGACAACCTTGTTCACTTCGCCGTTTTCTTTACCATCGGCATGGGATTGTATCGCACGACGGGGCAGGATATTTTTAAGCTTCTCGGCATCCTCGCCGTCTTTGGAAGCCTTATCTCTTTTATCCTTCTCAGCTCCACAACTATCGATCAAAAAAGAAAAGCTGCTGATGATAATACTGCAAGGACAAAAAAGGGACTGGCCGATAAACTGGCAAACCGGGATTTCACCTATTTCCTTTTGCTGATGGCAGTGATCGGGCAAATGGATCTCTTCCTAGGCATTGTTGCGGTGGGAGCAAACGTCTTTGCAGGCTATCTCCTTTATTCGCGCCTTAGGGCCACCTAACTCACCACACAGAACCTCGAAGCAATAGTTTCCCACATAGGGGACAAGTTATGAATCCACTGAGTTCGATTGATCGGGTGGGTAAAGCATTAGTAAAAGCCATCGGACTGGAAATACCGCCCTCCTGAAACTCTGATCAAGGAACCTGACTTTTGCTCTAAAACAAAATCCCAGATGGTTTCAGCTTCTAGTGGGCTCGGGCGGCACTGAATAGAATCTAGGAGGCTTCCTCAACTTTCCGGGGGGCGGGCCGCAAACCAGCAAAAAAATCTTTAACATCTTCTAGCCCCTCCACCACGGGGCAGGGTGGCAATGAAGCCAGAAACTGCTTGCCATAACCTCGGCGCGCCACCCTCGAGTCGAGAATGGAAACGATTCCAGTATCGGTCTTCTTGCGGATGAGTCGGCCGAATCCCTGCTTCAGTTGAATGATGGCGCGGGGAATCTGGTAATGGGAAAACGGGTCGATCGATTTCCTCCGTAAATCTTCTAGGCGCGCCTCGGTCAGAGGCTCATTGGGCACATCGAATGGGAGTTTAGCGATGATCACGCTCCTAAGCGCATCGCCGGGGATATCCACTCCCTGCCAGAAGGATCCCGTCCCGAATATCACGGAAGGCATTTCTTTGAAGCGCCGGATCATCTGCCTTGTGGGAATCTCCCCCTGTTTCAGGAGTTGCAGATGGCGCGACAGAAACTGCATCCGATCAAACACTTGGTTTATCAAGGCATAACTTGTAAATAGAATAAACGCCTTCCCCTCGGAAATCTCCACCAATTCACAACAACGCTCAGCAATGGCATCAGCGTATTTCTCCACTTCCTCAGAAGGCTCAGGCAAATCTCCCGCGACATAAAGCAGGGCTTGACGAGAATAGTCAAAAGGTGAATCAAGAACGCTCTCTTCTTGCGGAATAAACCCAATGCGCTCCTTAATGAATTCGAACCCACGGTGCGTGGCCATCGTAGCCGAGGTCAAAGTTACCCGGTCGATCTTTGAAAAAACCTGCTCCTGCAATTCTTCAGCAGCGTTGACGGGAACACCCTGAAGAACTATCCGGCTATGCCGCTTCTTCTCTGTAATTTCCAGCCAGTAAACATATCCTTCAAGATGCTGGTTGAGGAAGGCGGTGATGGTATCGTTGAATTCCATACACCGGTTGGCGGCGGCAGTAACTTCCACACGCTCCTCCTCCGACGTCAAAAGCCCTTCCAAGGTTTTCAGTCGATCGCATAATTCCTTCAAGGGAATATAAATAGAATTGTCTATAGAGACCGGCTTGTAAAATCGAAGTACTCGGTTTTTACGTCCATACTCTTCCAGAATGTATTTAAAAAAAGATTCCACCGCCTGACGAACCACCACCACCTGAATACGTACATGAAGAACATACTCGTGCTCTATGCGGGATAGAATTCCTTTACGGGTACGCGGATGGGACAGTCGGTCCAAAAAATAAAACAGGTGGGAGTTAGAAACCTTCAGTCCTAAAAATGACGTGGCCGCCTCCTCTAGATTTTGTGCCTCGTCAAACACCACGGCATCAAAACGGGGAAGTACCGCTCCATTACTCGCCACGTTTGCAAAGAAGAGATGATGGTTCACGATCAGGA
>CAJWLY010000002.1 GCA_913043155.1 uncultured Nitrospinaceae bacterium
GACTCTGCTCCGAGTTCTGGTATAGGTGCAGGAGTGGCAGGGTGACGTGTCCTTCTTTGAAGTCAATTCCCGGCGGTTTGCCGAGCGTGTCTTCATCGCTGTCGTAGTCCATGGCGTCATCCATCAATTGAAAAGCCATGCCGAAATGCGTGCCAAAATCGACTAGAGCTTTTTCCTGGTCCGGGTTGGCCTCGGCCAGGATCGCGGCCATTTCGCAGCTAACATACATCATGGACGCGGTTTTACGCCTAATCACGTCCAAGCAATGCTCTTCGGACACGGTCAGCTTGCGCGCGTGGCTGTATTCGAGCATGCCGCCTTCGACCAGGAGTTTTGTGGCTTCGGAAATGGACTTGATGATTCGCGAATCGCAGTCCCCGGCCAACATAAGGATCGCCCGCGAAATGAGAAAGTCGCCCACGAGAATGCTGGCGTCGCTTCCCCATTTGGAGTTGACCGTTTCGTGTCCGCGCCGGACCGTCGATTCGTCAACCACGTCGTCGTGGAGCAGGGTTGCGGCGTGGATGTACTCGACTACACAAGCGTGGCGGATGGCGCGCTCATCGACTTCACGCCCACACAACTGGGCACCGAGCATAAGAAGAAGTGGGCGGATGCGTTTCCCGCCGTTTTTCATCAGGTAATTGCTGATGCCGGGGATAAGCGGGATGTCCGACTGGTAATTTTGTCGGATTGCACGCTCCACCCGTGAAAGATCTTCTTTGAAAAGCTGCGTAACGTCGTTAAAATCCATAAATTGGCCCCGTCGTCAAAGGGGGCTCAGGGATCCGAGGAAAGTCAGGCGAACTTCCTATAGCCGACTGTTTTTTCTGCTTCTTCAGGTAAGAAAAGGCATCATTGTTAGGTGAATTTCACTCTTTTGTCAAGCCAATTATGGGTATGGCGTGGCTCAGTATCGCGCTACTCAGGCATACGATTGAACTATTTGGGCTTGGCTTGGACTCTATCAGTTTTCCCGTGGTATTCCGGAGAGGTAAACTGCAGCCATAATACGGAATATGGGCCCTAAACCAAAAACTTCCAACTTTTCTTCTTCCTCCGTGTCTAGTCCACCGATAGTTTCGGTTGTTGTCCCTACGTATAACCGAGCCGAATGGCTGGATAGCACTCTGCGCTCGGTTCTGAAACAGACGTTTATCGATTTTGAGCTCATCGTCGTCGATGATGGATCCACCGACGATACAGAAAATGTGGTGCAGTCGTTTCCGCGTGTTCAGTACGTTCGTCTGCAAGAAAACCGGGGTGTGTCCGGTGCACGAAATACCGGACTGAGCCGGGCTGTCGGACGCTACATCTGTTTTCTGGATTCAGACGATTTGTGGTGCGAAAGAAAACTGGAAGTTCAGGTGGGTTGGATGGAGTCAAATGCGGATTACCCAGTGTGCTACACCGATGAGATATGGATTCGACGCGGTGTGCGCGTGAACCCGATGAACAAGCACCGCAAATATTCTGGTGATATTTTTCGTCACTGCCTGCCCCTTTGCATTGTGAGCCCATCTTCGGCCATGCTTCGTGCGTCGCTATTCGACGAAGTCGGTGCCTTCGACGAATCGCTTCCCGCCTGCGAGGATTACGACCTGTGGCTTCGCATTGCCGTGAAATACCCGTTTCATTTTATTGAGGAACCCCTTATCATCAAGCAGGGCGGCCATTCCGACCAGTTGTCCAGAAAATACTGGGGTATGGACCGGTTTCGCGTTGCCGCCTTGGAAAAACTCCTCGTTTCCAATACGCTCGAAGGGGAACGGTTGACCCTGGCCCGCGAAACTTTGGTGAAAAAATGCAAAGTTCTAGTTCGAGGTTTCGCCAGACGCGACAAGGCAGAGGATCAACGTCATTACCTCTCCCTCATGAAAAAATATGGTTAAGAATTTTTATGAAGGCCCCCATTGGATATTTTACAGGCTTGCTATCGCCTACCTCTTAAAATCAAAACTAGTCGCATGGCAAGCGTGAATTTTTAAAGGTGTCGTTATGAAACAGGCTCTATTCCGTAGCCTAATATTTGCGCTCCTATGGGTGGGTTTTGCGGATGTTTCTGTTACGGCGCAGGAAAAGCCCAGCGAGGCGATGGACCGCATCCGGTCCCATTGCATCACCATTCTGGAACAGGCGATGAAGAGCGAAAATGCCTTTGTTCGCAGTGCTGCCGCCCGCGCCGCAGGGGAGTCGGAAGATCCCGCTCTCATTTCTTTTCTTAAAAAAGCCGCGCAGGATTCCTATCACACGACCCGCTTGTTTGCGCTTCAGGGAATGAAAACAATTTCGACCGTAGAAGCTCGCTCTCTGGCACTTCGTATGACCCACGATCAAAATGTTTGGGTACGCGGAGCCGCTGTGGAAATGCTGGGTGATCTGGGTGATGGTGCTTCGGGGAAGTTTATCCGTCCTTATCTTGAGGCGCCGGACCGTGCCGTACGCTACGCTGCTGCAGGTGCGCTTTTCAAGCTGGGTGATCGGTCTGAGTTGGACGTACTGCTCGACGGAATCAAGGGCGGCAATTCGACAGATCGGTACCAGGCTATCGGCTACCTCGGTAAAATTGGTACCGAAGAGGTGATTCCCTATCTAGTCCGCTTGCTGGAAGACGAAGAAGACGAAATTGTATTTTACAGTTTGAAGGCTATCGGTAAGAGCGTTGATAAAAGTATCCTTGCTCGGTTGATTCGGCTTACCGGACACCACAACCCCTCGGTGCGTTATCAGTCGGCTTTAGTGCTGGGCGAGTTGAGTGGGGTGTCCGGGCTCGAAACGCTTCGTTCTCTTTGTTCCGATAGCGATTCGATGGTCAGGTTGTCGGCGGCGGTAGCGCTCAGTAGGAAAGGATCGGATGATTGTCGGGATGTTTTCGTCACAGCGCTCCAAAATCCTGATTACGGCATTCGCAGTACTGCCGCCAGAGTTTTGGGTAAGACCGAACTTCCCAGCCGAGAGCAATTGCTTTCGGTAGCTCTCGGCGACAAGAATATACGCGTGCGTACCTCGGCTACACGCGCTGTTGGGATGATGGGCGGACACAAAGCGTTTCAATTGCTTTTGAGCCGGTTGGAGGATTCGCAGGAAGTGGTCCGCGCTTATGCCGCGGGTAACTTGATTAAATTGATGAAATAGTTAGGGAACCTTTCCTCTAAGACGCTCCGCCATTAAGAGCGGGAGGAGGGTTGTGTTTGCGGTTTCTTTGCGTGCATTGTGCCTTTGCGGTAAAACGCAACTCATACGTTTAATGAGCTTTTTTCTATGGTGATTTTTTTTCTCAAGCGGGTATTGCACGGGGTGCCGGTGTTGATTGTGGTGGCCACGCTTACCTTTATCATCATGCGGTTGGTTCCTGGTGGCCCGTTCGACGAAGAAAAGAAACTTCCCCCTGAAATCCTTGCCAATATTCAAGCCAAGTACCATCTGGACAAGCCTATTGCTGTTCAGTATTTGTTTTACATGAAGCAGTTGGCTCAAGGCGACATGGGGCCTTCATACAAGTATATCGGGCGCGATGTTACCGATATTTTAGCCGACACTTTCCCCGTGTCGATTACGCTTGGTTTGCTGGCGTTGCTCGTTGTGGTCGGGCTAGGCATTCCTGCGGGTGTGTGGTCGGCCTATCGCCAGAACTCGGCAGCCGACCGGATATGTGTGTTTCTGGCGACGTTAGGGATTTCCGTGCCCAGTTTCGTTTTTGGCACGGTGTTGGTGTGGATGATTTCTCATAAACTGCACTGGCTTCCACCCGCATTGTGGGAGGGGCCGCGTTATATGATTCTCCCGGCGCTAGCGCTAGGGGCGCCTTTTGCCGGATACATCGCTCGCCTGACCCGTTCGGCGGTGCTGGAAGTGCTGGCCTCCGACTACATCCGCACTGCGCGCGCTAAAGGACTCAATGAATCGGTCGTCCTGCTCAAACACGCGCTGAAGAATTCGATCTATCCTATTGTTTCTGTAATAGGGCCGCTCACCGCCGGACTAGTGACTGGGTCGTTCGTGATCGAGTTTATATTTTCCATTCCCGGGATGGGAGGGTTTTTCATTACAGCGGTTACCAACAGGGATTATCCGCTGATTATGGGGGTGACTCTGGTTTACGCTGTGTTGATCGTTCTCGCCAACATTGTAGTCGATATGGTTTATATGTGGCTCGATCCGAGAGTCAGGGTATAAAAAATGGCTTCTAATTGCTGAAGGAATCAATTTCAGCCAATTTATAACCTGATGGTTGATTCGAGGCATTTATTTAATTGCTAGAAACGGATCTTTATTATGAACTGGTTGTCTAAATCGAGTGCCGTGTTTCTCATGGTTGTTTCGCTAGCGGCAGTGTTTGCTCCTTGGGTGGCGCCATATTCTTATGAAACGCAGAACACGCTCAACACGTTGGCTGCGCCGAGCTTCGACCACTGGATGGGAGCTGACCGGCTGGGACGCGATTTGTTTTCGCGTCTTATTTATGGGGCGCGGGTTTCCCTGTTCATCGGTGTTTCGACGACCCTGCTCGCACTTTTGATCGGTACGGTTTACGGTGCCATTTCGGGGTATGTTGGGGGAAAAACCGACAACGTGATGATGCGGTTTGTCGATGTGGTGTTTGCCCTTCCCGACCTACTCATGATCATCCTCGTTACAGTAATGATGGGACGAGGAGTGGCGGGGGTGTTTATTGCCCTCACGCTGGTCAGTTGGGTGACTGTTGCGCGGTTGGTACGGGGCGAAGTATTGCGGATCAAGGAATATACATATGTGGAAGCGGCTCGGGCGTTGGGGGCAGGGCATTCAAGGGTGCTCCTGAGGGAAATTCTACCGAACATCCTCGGCCTGATGGTTGTCACTCTGACATTCCGCGTTCCAGTAGCGATCCTAGCCGAGTCGACTCTGAGTTTTATCGGGTTGGGAATCGCGCCTCCATTCAGTAGTTGGGGGACCTTGGCTAATGAAGGATGGAAGGCGATCAAGTTTTATCCGCACCTCATTCTCTATCCGTCACTTGCTATTTTCCTGACAATTCTTTCTTTCAATTTTCTTGGGGAGGGATTGCGCGATTATCTGGACCCCAAGAGCCGGACCCGTTTCGGCCAGCGGACAGGATAGGGAGGAATACTCCAATACCTTTTGATATTTTCTTTCAACCGCTTGAAAGCTGTACTAATAACGTCAAAAAAAACTCAGGCGATTTAGACTGTTGAAATCTTCTCCAACATGCTGATTTTATTTCATTAAGCTAGAGGAAAATAACGAATTGACACGGAGCAGCAATCGTTATAAATTGCGATCTTTTGAAGGGCTCTAGCGGTTCAGGATGTGTTGAGACTGGGGTATGAATCAAATTAAAGACGATTTGATTTGCGAGATCATCCGTGTTTCTCAAACCAACCTGTTAGAGAAGAAGCGGGCGCAGTCCAATGAAAAATTTGGCGAAAAGATGGTGCTGGACTGGATTCGTTGTAATGCCGCTAGTTACCGTGAGGATTTTATGGTTTGTTTGAAACCGTACCCTGCGGCTGAGTTAGGGGATATGTTGAGCGAATTGACCCAGTCTGGGAAGGACCTGAGCGAGATCTTGAAAGACCATCGCTCGGATCCACCCGAACCGAAAAGTTGAATCATTTGGATAAACGAGGAATGAAGCATGGCAGAAGCCGAATCGGAAGAAGCGACTGTGAGTCCGACTGAGAAAGCCGCCGCGGCCAAGGCTGGTGCTGCAAAAAAAGCCGCGCCCGAATCCAAACCTCTGGTTGATAACAGTGACGGTACGATCACCGACCCTAACACAGACCTGATCTGGAAGAAGAAAGATGCCTGGCTCGATACCGAAAAATTTTATACTTGGCAGGCTCATCGGGAATACGTCGATAAAGTTAACAAAGAAAAGTTTGCCGGATACGACAATTGGAGAATTCCTACCAAAGCCGAGGCGGGAACTCTGGTTGACAAAACCGGAACCAAGCAGTGCGAAGATAAAAATGGAACGATGTTTCCTCTCGATCCTATTTTCGACGCCGGGTGTGTTCCCAACACCTGGATTAGTGAATGTTCCGACGAGCAGATCATCCGCTACGATTTAAAAAACGGCGTGGATACGGTTTATCCTGGGAAAGACATCTGGGCATCCATGCGCCTTGTGAGCAAGCCTGGGGAGACTGCAGCCACAATCGGAGAAGCCCCTGCCAAGCAGCCTGAACCTGCTGCCGAAAAAGTAGAGACCGGAAAGGCTACTAAGCCGGCCCCTGCCGTGGCTAAGTCTGCATCTGGTAAATCTGTTCCCCGTCCGGTCAAAAGAAAACTGTCTGATGAGGACAAGGCGGTCTTGAAGGCTCGGGCCAAGGCTTGGGCCGCTGAGAAAAAGAAATAACTCCTCGGCATCCTTTTCTTATCTTTTTCCTTTAGCCAGTTTCTAGCTACAGGGTTCATCCGTCTGAAATTGCAAATTTGACGATGAAGTCACCGCGTTTCTTTCCCCATAAAATGGCTGCACCTTCACCGGGAAGACGGAGTTCTTCGCCAGTGAGCGTGCCTTCTTCCACTTCGATAGTTTTTACTGCATCGAGGGTTTCCACATTGAGAGTCCCTCCTTTTTCAGCGAGTTCGGGGGAGATCAGGGTTTCAGCGTAGATATCACTTTTCTTCCGCTTGAAATTCGGGTGAGGTTCAGTGCAGATTTTGAGGAATAAGTCCCCTGAGGGTCCCCCGTTCATTCCGGCGCCACCCTCATCTTGAATGCGGAGGACATATTTGTCGGCGACACCAGGGGGAATTTTCACGTCCAAGGAAACATCCTTGACCACACGGCGTTTTCCTTCGCAGGTCTTGCAGGTTTCTCCACTGGATTCACCGGTTCCGACGCAGGCGTTACATTCAACGTATTTTTCGTAAATATAGGGGATTGTTCCACCCAAGGCGACGGTGGTGAAGGGTACGTCGACCATGAATTGTAAGTCAAACCCGCGAGTAGGTGCGTTGGGATCGGGAGGCGGGGTTTCTTCGGTCGCTGTGCGGCTGAACGATCCATCATACTGAGCTCGACCCCGCGTTTCGTAGTTGCCAAAGCCGTATCCCCAGCGGCCTCCGGGAGGGGGGCTCCAGTCTTCGGTTGTGCGCTTGCGGGAGGGCCCCCGCGACGGGTGCTTGCGGTCGTATTCGCGGCGTTTTTTCGTGTTGCTTAAAGTGCTATAGGCTTCGGATAGGACCTTGAACTGGGTTTCCGCTTTTTTGCTTCCTTTGTTGGCGTCGGGATGATATTTCTTGGCAAGTTCTCGGTATTTTTTTTTGATCTCCCTGGGCTTGGCGTCTTTGGCGACTCCCAGAATCTTGTAATAGTCCCTTCGAGGCATAATGTCCTTTGCCTGGGGCGGTAACGCGTCCCTTGAATTTTTTTAAAATAAATGTACCTACTTATTTTATAAACTTTCAGGAACGGGTTCAACCGGTTCATAGGAAATGCCACCGAACCCAACGCAAAGGGTTTTAAAAGTTTTTCCGTCCTGTGTTTCGGCCTATCGGGTTTTACTTTGTTCGCAGGGTCACCTCCCCAGAATCAAACGCTTTTTCATCTCCCCCTTCCGTTCGTACGATAAGCCGACCTGAATCATCCAGACGCAACGCAACACCACGGGTAATGTTAGATCCGCAGGTGATGATAACCTGTTTTTCGAACAGGTCAGTATTGAGGGTCCATTTTCGGAGCGTCTCCTTGCCGCCATCTGTCAAGTAGGCCTGATATTCTTGGTCAAGGTGGTTGAGAAGGGAGCGAATAAGAGATAAACGCTTCACCGGCAATCCGTTTTCGATCAGAAGGGAAGTTGACGTTCCTCTCAACTCTTCTGGAAACTGCTCTGGAAGATGGTTGATGTTGATTCCGACGCCGATAATAATCCCAGTTGTTCCATCTGGAGCTTGAGAATATTCGCATAAGAGACCGCATGCTTTTTTCCCGTTTATGAGAATGTCATTGGGCCATTTCAGGGTTGCACGCTGGCGGGTGAATTCGTTGAGGGTGGACACGGTGGCAACACCCGCCATGAGGGTGAGGCGGGACAGGTGGTTGGGGATCAACCGGGGCTTGAGGAGAACGGAAAGGTAGATTCCTTTCTCAGCGGGGGAGTGCCAGGTTCGTCCGAACCGGCCACGGCCTGCGGTTTGGGCCTCAGCGATGGCGACCAACCCCTCCTCGGCGCCATTTTCCAAATACTCCTTTACCAGTTTGTTGGTGGAGTCGACCTCAGGCAGTAGTAGAACTGTGGATCCGATGAGGGTGCAGTCCAAGTTGTCCTTGATACTTGCAGCATCAGTTTCGAAGTCGTAAGTCAAGGCGGATACCCAACTTGGGAAAAGGGAGAAGAGCGGGTTTCAGGTTGAATTGTAGGGATAAATTATCAGGATTCCAACTCAAAAGAGTCGATTCCAGCCCCTTGTGGAGAGGGTGGGGCTGTGGGGAAACCTCAAAAAAATCGATTGAATTGTGATTAAAATACTGCTAAAAAGCATTGTCCAAAAAAGCCCTGAACCCAAACCCAACAGGACTGAGCCTTCTATTCTTAAATGAGGAGAGAGTTAGGATGAAAAGAGTCGCCGGCGGAATAATCGTATTGATGTTAGCTATGTTCGTGGTCTCAGGTTGTTTCAATCAAGAATGCCCTCACGGTGTATGTAAGCCGGAGGCCAGCCCTCAGCCTGGTAAAACAGCTGAAGCTCCTGCTGGCGAAGAGGCCCCTGCTGGCGAAGAGGCCCCTGCTGGCGAAGAGGCCCCTGCTCAATAAGAATAATCCTATTGGAAATACGAGTTTCTCTCCGGAACAAGTGGAGAGGGCAGGTGTTTTCTGGGTTATTATGAGTTCTCTGGAGGGGCGGTTGTTGCCGAGTACTGAATCGGACGCTGTCCCGTGTCTCCGGGGCCAACTTTTCTGTCTGTTCAGTCCTCGTTTTCTCACCCTCATCTTGTTGAATTTACCCGCTTGCGTTGAGGGCAACCTCCAAATAAAATCTTAGGCTTCCTTCGCCGTTGTGGTCTTGGCATCTTGACAATTCTCACTGGAGAGGTGATAAATAGAGCCTCCTTAAGTGAGGTCAAAAGCCGCTTTCAAGTGATTGCCCCTGTTCTTTTTTTTGTTGGCTATTTCCGGACGGGAGGGGCTGTTTTTCTTAGGGGAGCGGTTTGTGTCTGTTGAGTTTAAATGCTGTTTGACATTTTCCAATTTTGTTGGGATTAAAATTTTATGGCTAAAGAACTGGCAACTGTAGAAGAAGTCCGAGAAACTCAGAAAATACTTCAAGACGGCATTAGCCTGCATGAAAAAAAAGATTTTGATGGTGCCATTGAAGCTTTTAAGAAAGCAACGATGGTCAGCCCCTTGGAAGAAGGTCATTTGGAAGAGCTTGAGAAGAAATTGCAGAGGGGGGGATTCAAGTTAGAGCAGGAAAGCATCGCTTATATGGGATGCGCCGCCGTTCATTTAAGCGAAATGGCCCAAGAACTGACCGAAGAGCAAAGGGCGGAGGTCCCGATGAATGAGAAACTAGAAAAGATGTTTGATGAATGGACACAGAATGAGTAACCCTCATGATGCGGGGCAGAAGCGGGTTTTCGTTCCTATGGTCATTGTTTAAGGGGAGCATATCTTTGGATCAAGAATTTTTATATGAAATTTTCCGGCGAGAGATGAGGGAAAGAAAAATCCCTTTAAGCTTGGGGAAAATCTGTCCGGTCAAATGCACCTTCTGCTACGAAAAGGACCACAGTTACCGTAAAACCTTCGACATTCCCCTGACAACCCAGGAACACTGGGAATTTATCTTGAAGGAAATTCAGTCCTACCCCACGCGGGATAAGGAGAACTGGGTCATCGGCGGAAACGAATACATGGCATGGACCGATTTGTTCCTGCACCCCCGGGCGATGGACTGGCTGGAAGAATTTTTGGATGTGACCGACAAAAATATCATCCTGTTTACCGTGGGCTACACCCCGCCCGACCGGATCAATCGCCTGGCGGAAAAGTATCCCGGTAGGATCAATTACGAGCTTTCAGTGATCACTATGGGAGAGGTCAGAAAACGCATGATGCCGCACGCTCCGACCGTGGATCAGGTGCTCAGGATTCTGGATGGCCCCGCTGTGACATCAGCGAATTTTTATTCGTTCGGGCCCGACACCATGTCTGCGGACGCGATCCGGATTTCAAAGATTAATAAAAAATGTCTGCTCTGGATGGGATGCCTCACTCCCTTGAAGTACATCGACCCCGAAACCACCGCGCTCATGCGGCAGGGTAAAAAATTTCTTTCACGAGAAGCCCGTAAGATTTACAATGCCAATCTCCCAAATACATGCATGATCCATACGGAATCGGATATCACCGCTTTTTTAAACCGGAAAAAAATCATCAAAACGTTTGATGCATGTGAGCTGGATAAAAAAGACACGGTAGTTATGGCGGGAAACGTTTACCGTGTCCTGAAATTATTTCGCCAAAACCGGGCCCGGTTCCTTTATGTGCCCAACCATACCCTTGGCGGAGATTCCAATTGCACCACTTTGCTGACGTTTGATGATATTGCTCGAAGGTTGACTCATGAATTGAAGGTATATCTGCCCAAGGTGGTTTTAGAAGGGTCATGCGCCGAGGAAAAGGATATTGCGGGAACTTATTTTTCTGAGTTTCAGGCGCGGTTTCCCCGCACCCGATTCAAGGTTCTGCGCAAGGTTAATTCTGATCTTTCTAATAAGAAGCTGTACGAGAAGGGCTACGTTAAAAACTACGTGGAAGATTACCTAGGGGATCCCCTGCATAAGAAATTCGAAGCAGTCCCGCTTCCGAATTAGGAGAGGCTCTCAGGACGGGACTGAAGGAAAAGGAGATGGTATGCAGTACAGGTTGAAAGTGGTGTTTGTGGATAATGAGGAATTGGTGCTTGAGAATACCAAAAAGCACGGATTCAGTGATGATCTGGAATTGTTTGAGATCACAACCGTAGAAGAGATTTTAGCGATTCCGCTGAAGCAGATCAAATATATCGCCTGCGATGCCAAAATCTTAAAAAAATAGTTTTTGGGGTATGATGGCAGAAAGATGGCACGCCACCCCATCACCCGGCCATTCATTAAAGTTTGATCTTGGCGCGTCTTAGCCATTGCTTCCCATAGGACCTTCCCTAGTAATATTTTTCAAAGAGAATTTTGTTTTGGCCCAAAGTTCCTCAGTTACCAGATAATTTTTTACTGAGTTTTGAGGGTGTCTTTTCTGGTCTCGAAGCTTGTTGTTTTCCCTTTGTTGGTCCTGTTGGCTTGTGGTACCCTTGCATGGGTGTACTTGTTTGACAGATCTGATCAGATCTGCATTTTTTTACGCGTTATGAATTGATTTTTCTGGTAGATACCTTCCTTTTTTCTTTTCATGGTTTTCCCCATTCACAGGTCGAGACGTTTGCGTCAAAGCGAAGGCGTTTTGCGGATGGTTCGTGAGACCATTTTGTCAACGGACGACCTCATTGACCCTTATTTTGTCTGTGAAGGTAAGGGTGTCCGGGAGAAAATATCTGCTATGCCGGGAGTTTCTAGGTTTTCCCTTGATGCGCTGGTTTCGGAGGTCAAGGAAAGCTACTCTCTGGGAATCCCGGCGATCATCCTGTTTGGAATACCGGACAAAAAAGACGCTCGCGGTTCGGAGGCGTACAATCCGAAAGGAATTGTCCAGCGCGCGATTCACGACATCAAAAGTGCAGTCCCCGAAATGGTCGTCATTACCGATGTTTGTATCGACGAATATACTGACCACGGACACTGTGGGTTGGTGGAGGAGGGTCGGGTTTTGAACGATCCCACGCTGGAACTTTTGTCTAAAATGGCGCTGACCCACTCTGAAGCTGGGGCTGATATCGTTGCGCCGTCGGACATGATGGACGGCCGGGTTCAGGCCATTCGAAAAACGCTGGATGAATCGGGACATCAGGACAGGATCATCATGTCCTATGCGGCTAAATATGCTTCTGCATTCTATGGACCGTTTCGGGAAGCGGCCGATTCGTCGCCTAAATTTGGGGACCGGCGATCCTATCAGATGGATCCAGGCAATGCCAGTGAAAGCCTGCGCGAAGTTTTTCAGGATATCGAAGAGGGAGCGGATATAGTCATAGTCAAACCGGCACTGCCCTACCTAGATATCATCCATAGAGTTCGTCAAGAAGTGAATATCCCTGTCGCCGCATACAATGTGAGTGGTGAATATTCGATGGTCAAAGCGGCGGCCGAGCGAGACTGGGTCGACGGTGAGCGGGTGATGATGGAGGTTCTGTTGAGTATAAAGAGAGCTGGAGCGCAGATGATATTGACCTATTTTGCCCGCGACGCCGCCAGAACTCTCAACCGTTGAAAATCGATCGATTTTCTACAAGTCCCCCAATTCCGATTGAGCTGTCTGGTTTTGTTTGAAAATTTTTTGATATGAAGTTTTCTATTGTTAATGAAGCTAATGGTACTGGTTTTTTCAAGGAAACGCAGGAATGTCTGGGTTGGCAAAAAATATTAGATTGATTCGCAAAGAACTACGTTGCACTCAATCGGTGATGGCGGGAATTCTGAAAGTAGGGTTTCGTACTTATGTCCGATATGAGGCAGGCGAGAGGGATGCGCCGGTTTCGGTTCTCGTTAAACTGGCGCGGTTGGGAAATATATCATTGGAGCAATTACTGACTTCAGAGATCGGGAGTCACGATATTTCGCCGGTTCCAGCCATATCTAAGGGGGACGCTCCTCCTGAAACTAAAGTCGTTAATTTCCGCAAGGGGGAGATTGAGTTCAAAAAGGCAGCGCGTCAGGAACTGATGACCATAGATCCTTTGGAAAGAAGAATTTTAACCCTTTTTCGAAAAATGGATAGCGACTTACAGAAGGTTTGTTTGAAAAATATTCAAGAGACGATCGACGGCGGCAGTTCTGCGCTCTCTCTCAGGACCTTGGGGCCGAGAACCGCGCGAAAGGAACCGGAGCCACTTTCCGATGCTGCTAAGGAGAAAGGTCTCTCCGGACGCAAGAAGATCGATAAAAAGTTACTCAAGGAGAAAATCGATCGTTTGAAAATCATCACCAGGTCGGCGAGTAAGGTCACCATACGCTAGTGGATCTATTGATTAATGGTTTTTAAGTCAATAGAATGCGTCGATCTGCTTTAGCTCTTCTCAAAAATTATCATAACCATGAGATAACCTAAGTGAAGTTCCCCCGCATCAAAGGCCCGCGGGGTGTTGCGTTGATATTCCTCGCTTTTTTTGGTTTCTTTTTCCTGGAGTTTTACGGGAAAATTTTTGAACGCGGGGTGGGCAACTACCTCAAGTGGCAAAACTCCGAACGCCCCCAGTTGGGACGTATCTGGGAGCGAGACCGGCAGGAAATCCTCGCCCAAAGCAAAATTCAATCGATCCGTTTGGGTCTCGACTCGCTCCAAGAAGCTACCGATGCCATTGGTTCTTTCAAGACCATGCTCGAAGGACTGGAGCCTGCGTTCCCTCTGGTTTTGTCACGTCAGAAGTTTCTGGATTTGTATTACGATTTTCCCGGCCAGTGGTCGACGATTGTCATTTCCCCCTTCGAGTTGATCTCGATCGACTCCCAAAAAAACTGGACCCGGGTTCTTTTGAAGCGATTTGGCCAATGGATCACCATTGGCTTTCTCGACCCGAAAAATATTCCCGTTCATGAAATTTTTCTAGAAACGGATGCTTTGGAGGAAGTTCTGGCAACACGTACCGTCAAACGCGGGCGGTTGGAGGAGTCCGGGTTCGAGGAGGACCGTGTGTATTCGGCCGCAGTGTTTCTACCGGTTTTGCGAACCTTAGATCCAAAAACACAAAGCGCGGTCTTTCCCGACCCAAGATGGTTCCTTGCCAAAGGCTACAGCCTCACCCGCGTGGGTGTTCGTGAATCCGCCTCCGAGTCTGATTTTCCCCGACACCTGATCTTTGGCATTGAGTACGATGCCGACTACCATACGGGGGTCCTACTGATTCCCGTTCCATTGGAAATTGCCAATAACATGCTTTCGCAGATTGAACGAACAGATTCCGAGCTACCGGGCGAGGAGTTCACCACCATGACCAGCCCTTCCGGAGACAACCCTTGATCCGACGCTTGGGTGAACGAATTATATTCATATTCTATACTTTGACTCTTCTCGGCCTGCTGGGTGGAGCCGGGATTTATTTTGTCTTCAGCCGGGATCTGCCCCAACTTCCAGATAGTCTGGAAAATATCAACCTCAGCCTGCCCACGGAAATTTATTCTGCCGATGGGGAAAGGATCAAGGTTCGCGGACAAAGGTATCCAGTTTCCTTGGAGGACATCTCACCGAATTTCCTCAAGGCGATTATGGCGGTAGAAGATTCCAATTTTTATGAGCATAGCGGACTTGATCACCTTGCTTTGGTTCGTGCCTTGTATACGAACGTTAGCCAGCGCCAGATACGGCAGGGGGGGAGTACTATCACCCAGCAACTCTCCAAAAATCTGTTTTTTTCTTTTGAACGAAACTGGGTGCGGAAGATCAAAGAATTACTGGTCGCACTTCAGTTGGAGGCTACATTTTCAAAGGAACAGATCCTCGAGGCTTACTGTAATCAGATCTATTTTGGAAGCGGGGCCTATGGCATCGAAGAGGCGGCTCAAGTTTATTTTCACAAGCGGGCCAAGAAGCTGACCCTTCTCCAGGCAGCACTTCTGGCCGGACTCCCCAACTCGCCCAACAATGCCAACCCGTTTAATAATTATGAGCGTTCCACGCGCCGAGCTGAATATGTGTTGGAGAGGATGGTAAAGGAACAGTTCCTTTCCCAAGAGAAGAAGGAAGAGGCTCTCGACTCGCTTCTCGAATTGGCCTCGCCGAAGGAAAATGATGACCCCAACCTCTACTTCGTTAACTTTGTCATCGACCGCCTTGAGCAGAATTATGGAAAAGAGTTCGTTCGTTTTGGCGGGATTAAAGTGTTTACCACGCTGGATACTCGACTCCAAAGATCTGCGCAGAAGGCTGCCCGGTCGCACCTGAAAACGTTGGAAAGGAAGATAAAACCCCGCAACGTAAATATTCCACTACAGGCCGCGTTGGTGGCTATTGAAAATCAGAGTGGCGCGGTGCGTGTTATGCTTGGCGGAGGCAGTTATTCTCACAGCCAGTTCAACCGTGCGATTTCTGATAACCGTCCTTCAGGCTCCTCGTTCAAACCGTTCGTATACCTGACCGCCATGGAAAAACTCGGGTATACCCCGGCGACGACTCTTCGTGACGAACCCATCTTGGTTGATATCCCCGGCACCGAACCTTGGGAGCCGAAAAACTTCAGCGATGAATATGCCGGAGATATCATTCTGAAGAAAGCAATGATGCGCTCGGCTAACTCCGTTTCCGTCAAACTGATCCAGGAAGTGACCCCAAGAAGGGTGATTAAAACGGCCCGGTTGTTCGGCATCACTAGCCAACTGGGCAACCATCTTTCTCTGGCGCTTGGAACCTCCGGGGTATCTCCGCTAGAACTGGCTTCGGCATATAGCATGATTGCCAATCTCGGGGTTTACAACAAACCTTATTTTATTCAACGTATTGAGGACTTCGAGGGCAATCCTATCTACGAAAACTTCTATCACGGTATACAACGTTTTCCCCAGAAATCCATATATCCCCTGTTGGATATGATGCGGGGAGTGGTGGACGGTGGAACTGGAAACATCGTCCGGCGCATGGGATTCAAACATCCAGCGGCGGGGAAAACCGGTACCACCAACAATTCCAAGGATGCCTGGTTCAACGGATTTACCAAGGATTTTTCCGTCTCGGTCTGGGTGGGGTATGATGACAACGAACCGATGATTGTCCGCTCTGGCCGCGGTTTAACTGGAGGAGGGGCTGCAGCGCCGATCTGGGTTCTTTTTATGAAAAAAGTCCTGCAGGGAAAAAACAGAGTTAAGTTTCCAGTTCCCGAAGGAATCAAATTTGAAAAAGTGGATGCCCGATCAGGAACCCTTCCCGACGAGCAATCGGTGGAAACAATGAACGTTGCGTTAAAAGAAGAGGTGATCATTCCGCCACGTGTGCTGGAATTGGAGAAAACCCAACTTGGGCAGGCCTCTGTAAACTCTACAACAACTTCTGAATTGGTCGATGTCGTATCAAACCCTTAAATACGTTTTTATTCGGGCCGGGCTTTCCTTTTTGCTTATGCTCACGTTCGGGTTTTTTACGCTCTATTTCATTCATGAAGTGGCTCTCCCCAGAGCGGTTTTTGACGATTCGCTTATCCAATGGCTCCTTCTTTTTGTCTGTCTGTTCTTTGGGTTCTTTGCTTATGGGTTGATCGGCGATCAGCGTTTTCATAACGCCATGCACGAACTCAAGGATATTTCTTGTGATTCAGACTCGTCGGAGATTGTTGATAAATTTCAATCGGTTCTCGATCTTACCTACTCATCATATTTCTTACCAGGTCAGGCCCAGCGTTTGCGCAATAAGGTTGTTGTGCAGTTTGCTGATTACCTTTTGTTTTCTGGATGTGACGATCAGCAGGCGCAAAAGATTTATTTGAAGGCGTTCTTGCTTGATCCCAAGGATTCCCCCTATCGCGCGTCCCTGCTTTCCATGTTGAGCAAGGGAGGGGATCTAACGGCCCAGGAAATCGATTTATTACTGGTGATCCTCACGGCAGAAGAATTTTGTGATGATGTCATTTCGTGTCATCTCGCCTCGTTGTTCCTGCGGAAACGATTGTTCACCCAGAAGACTGAGCCGGTTTATCTCGCCGCGCTTGAAAATAACAGTGATGATTCTGAAGAAATCTTAAGTTTTGTTCTTCCCCGGTTGCTGAAAAGTAAAAGGGCCGATAAATCTGCTCTTTGGTTTTATCTCAATGCCCTGTCGCGGAAGTTGCAAGGAACAAGGCAGGCCCGAGAAATCGTCGCCCGGGCTTTTTGTGAAGGACACTGGAAAGGAGTTGATCCTCTCCTCCATAGCAACTGCGAGGAGGTGTTTTCTCAACTCGACTTGGAACAGCGAACCGAATTAATGCGGGAGGTGGAGGAGTCACGGTTCTCCGGGAAAATCGAGAAAATCCTTTTTTTTGCCCGGGACGACCTGCGCCAATTGGAGCGTGTTAAAGAGCGTCTGGGAATTTCCAAATCTTTTCCGGGTTATTTTCGCGAAGTTTTTTGGGACATGCCCGGTCTGCTTAAAAAAATGGTAAAAGCCCCTGTCCTTAAGACTATGGACGGATTTATTGCATTCGAACGGCTGGATTTGCGGACCCGTTTAATTGCTCTCCTTGCGGTAGTTGTTCTACTGGTTACTGGACTGAGCTACAGGGAGTGGCATGTTCAGCGCAAAGAAGCTGCTCGCCTAGAGAGGGAGGTGCAGGGTGATCGGGTTGGGCAAGTTGCCCGTGGAAAGACCGAACCTCGAATCCACACTCTCCAGGTGGCTGCGTTTCCGTCATCCAAACAGGCGGGTCGCGTGGTCCAATCGATTAGGAAAAAAGGCGTTCGGGGAATTTACTTAGTGAAGACGAAACGTAAAGCAGGGGGAAACTGGTACAAGATTCGCGTCGGGCGGTTTGACTCCAAGGAAGAAGCGCGCCAGTTTGCTAACCAGTTGGTCGACCAAAAAACGATTAAAAATTATTTTATTATTCCCCTGCCAGTTAATTGATACGAAAAATTTATGGGAGGGGCGAAGGACCCGATTTCTGATCCAACAAGCTGACGCGCGTGTTTAAAAGTTTATAGCACGTTGGGTTTGACGAGAGTGGTAGATTTCTGAATAACGAATTCAAGTGATTCATGGACGATATTACCTTCAACGACGACAACGCTAAATCTTTTGTTTCCGATAAGGAGATTGCCGCCCTGCAACCGGAGATTGATCGCTTGCACGTAGATCTCGAACAAGGTCAGGGGGCTGGTAGTGATTGTTTGGGTTGGCTTCACTTACCATCCGAAACGCCGGCGACGACGATGGATGCTATTGAATCCACAAGACGTAAAGTCAGCGGCCAATGCAATGCTTTTGTCTGCATTGGTATCGGTGGATCTTTCCTAGGCGCACGTGCAGGCATCTCATTTTTAAGTTCTGCCTTTGGAAACTCGAGAGGGCCAGAAATTTTTTACGCCGGACAAAACTTAGATTCCGATTATCACTCTGATCTTCTGGAGCGCTTGGTGGAGAGGGATGTCTGTATTAATGTCATCTCCAAGTCTGGTACGAGCACTGAACCAAGCATCGCCTTCCGCCTGCTCCGGGACTTCATGATCAAGAAATACGGAAAGGAGGGATCCAGAGAACGGATCGTGGTGACCACCGACGCAAAAGATGGTCCATTGAAACGCTTGGCCGACGAGGAGGGTTACTTATCTCTAGTGATACCAGACAACGTGGGTGGACGCTACTCGGTGCTGACGCCGGTCGGACTTTTCCCCATGGCTGTTGCGGGGATTGATATTCGTGCCGTCATGGAAGGTGCCCTGAAAGCGGAGAAGGCGCTCTCCGATTCCGCTGATCTGTCGAAAAACTCGGCCTACCGCTATGCGGCCAACCGTCACTTGCTTTTCCGGAAAGGAAAAACAATCGAACTCTTCGCCGCATTTCAGCCATCCTTAGAACATATTTCCGAATGGTGGAAGCAACTCGCAGGCGAAAGCGGGGGCAAAGAGGGGGGTGGTATTTTCCCCGCCTCGGTTCAGTATACAGCGGACCTGCATTCCCTAGGCCAGTGGGTTCAGGAGGGAAACCGTATTCTTTTCGAAACCTTTCTTTGGGTGGAAAATCCGACGCGGCGCCTTAAAATCCCAGAAGGCGCAGGTGGTGAGGATGGGGTGGGCTATCTTGCGGGGAAAACGCTGGATTTTGTGAGTGAGAAAGCGTACAAAGGAGCGGTGGCGGCCCATCTCGAAGGAGAGGTGCCCAGTCTAGCTGTCACCCTCAAGGAACGCTCTGCCCAGAGCCTTGGCCAACTGTTCTATTTCTTTGAACGCGCCGTTGCGATGGCGGGGTACCTGTCTAAGGTCAATCCCTTCGATCAGCCCGGAGTGGAGTCCTATAAACGAAATATGTTTACTTTATTGAAGAAACCCGGATATGAGAAAGACGAATAATATGACAGCTGCGTCCCGGAAACTCGATGATGTTATTCATGAGATCGCCTTTATGGAACTCGGAGATGAGTGCCCAGTTTTCGATTCCGATCCCACTATGGCTCGGCTCAAGGAAACCGGGACGGAATTGTGGATCGATACAGGTGATATGGAAAGGGCGCGGTCCATCTGGAAATCGGAGCTGACCGCACTCACAACCAATAATACTCTGGCTAACCAAGTTGTCCAAACCGGGGTGATGGACGAGGTGATCGGCGAGACTGTGTCTCGTTTGAAAGAGGTCGCTCCTGGCCTTTCCCAAGAGGAGCGAGTTACCGAAATTGGGTTCGTCATTAATTGTCGCATTGCCCTGCGCTTGGTGCGTGCATTTAAGATACGGGTGAGCGTGGAACTTCATCCGTCCATGTCGCGGGATATCGAACGCACCATTAATTATGCTTGGCGTTATTACCGCGTGTGTCCCGAATATTTCACCATCAAGATTCCTCTGACGCCGGAAGGTTATTTAGCGGTTCGAACGCTTCGAAAAGAGGGAATGCCCATCAACTTCACCCTTGGGTTCTCGGCACGTCAGAACTATCTTGCCGCAAGGTTGTCAAACCCAGATTATCTTAACGTCTTTTTAGGCAGGCTCAACCAGGTGGCCAGCGAAAACTCAGTGGGAAATGGTGAATTGGTTGGCGAGAAGGTTGCATTGGCGACGCAGGAGGCCCTCCTAGACATTCGCAAGCATTATCCCGAGGTCACCAGCAAACTCATCGGGGCTAGTATTCGAAATGGGGCCCAAGTGAAATTTCTGGCAGGACTTGACGTTCTTACCATCCCCCCGGCGGCCATGGAGCAGTTTCTGAGTTCCGAAAATTCCGGATTCATTGGAAGCAATATTGGGAAAGAGATTCAGCCGGGAATCGATTCGAACCATTCTATGGCCTCTCGGTTTCCAAAACTCTGGGAGGTTCCTGAATCGTTTCGACAGTTTGTTGACGATCTCCTAGCGGAGGGGAACCTGGCCTGCATGACGGGTGAAGAGCTGGAGGCCTTCTGCCGTAAACAAAGTATAGATTTGTTCCATTCTTTTTCTGCGGACAACTTGAAAAAAATAATCGACCAAGGCAAAATACCCCTCTTGAAAGACTGGCCAGAAAAAATTGCACTTGATGACCTCATGACGCAGTCCGCTTTGCAATCCTTTTCCAAAGACCAGGGAGCGCTGGACGATCGAATCCGGTCCTTTCTGTAAATCGAAATGCTCACCGGTTGTACTTGGGGGTCTAGAAGATTGAGTGATGCTTGCGAATGATATAGGGGGTTCACTTGTTCGGTTTTGAACTGTTGTTTTGTGAGCCCGAGAAAAACAAAATAGAATCGTTAAACTGTAGAACAGGCATACTGAAATGAAAGTAAAAAAAATTGTATTGGCATATTCTGGAGGACTGGACACCTCGGTAATTATTAAATGGCTCAAGGAAAAATATGATGCCGAAATCGTGGCCTTTGCAGCTGATGTTGGGCAGGGACAAGAACTGGACCCTGTTCGCGAAAAAGCCATTGCAACCGGCGCGAGTGAAGTCTATATCGAGGACTTGAAGGAGGAATTTGTTCGTGATTTCGTATTTCCTATGCTTCGCTGCAACGCCTTTTATGAGTGCAACTACCTTTTAGGCACCGCGATTGCTCGGCCGCTGATAGCTAAAGAACAGATTCGGATTGCAGAATGTTGTGGTGCAGATGGGGTTTCCCATGGTGCTACCGGAAAGGGAAATGACCAGGTTCGGTTTGAGTTGGCGTATCTGGATTTGAACCCGGATATCAAAATCATCGCACCGTGGAGGGAATGGGATCTCAACTCGCGCAGCGTGCTCATCGATTATGCGCGGGAGCACGGGATTCCAATCCCCGTGACCAAAGATAAGGCTTACAGTATGGACCGCAACCTGCTCCACATCAGTTATGAGGGCGGCATACTTGAGGATCCTTGGGTCGCTCCGGAAGAGGATATGTTTCTTTTGACTGTGTCGCCTGAAAATGCTCCCGACAAGGCAACCACGATTGAGGTCGAGTATGAATCCGGTAATCCTGTTGCTGTGAATGGAGAACGGATGAGCCCGGCTACCTTGCTTACGAAGCTCAACGAATACGGAGGGCAGAACGGTATTGGTCGGATTGACGTGGTAGAAAACCGTTTTGTTGGCATGAAATCACGCGGTGTTTACGAAACTCCCGGTGGTACCATTCTTCACATCGCTCACCGTGCTGTGGAGTCTGTTACCATGGACCGGGAAGTAATGTTCCTGCGCGATTCACTAATTCCTTCCTATGCCCGCATGATCTACAATGGATTCTGGTTTTCTCCAGAGCGGGCCCTGCTTCAGAAGACCATCGACGAATCGCAGAAGACCGTCAGTGGAACCGCACGTCTTAAACTTTATAAGGGCAACTGTGTGGTGACCGGACGCAAGGCGGATCGATCCCTTTATGATCAGAATGTCGTTACGTTCGAAGAAGGGGACGGATACCAGCAGAATGATGCTGACGGATTCATTCGTCTCAACGCGCTCCGCCTGAAGATGTATTCCAAGACGTTTGGAAATAAATAAGCATAAAATCACAGATTTTCAGTAGGGGCAGAAGGGGTAACTTGGGAAACTATCGATTTGACAGGGAAGGAAATGAATCTACACGTTATTGAAAATTACGGAAAAGTTAGATAAAAGATAGCTAACCTGCCAGCCTGAGTTTCTGGGTCTATGAGGTGTCGATTGCAGAAACATAATATTGATGGAAGCTAAACCTCAAGGAATGATCCTATCAAAGTTTTTTTCATTTTTTTCTCTGCATAGAAGATATTTTTTGCCCAGTCGAGTTTTTCAAGTTATTTGCCTTCTTGCTATTTTAACCGGCGTACTCCCTGCAGTTGCGGATGAGTCTAGTCCGGAAAGAGAGCTTCCGTCTAATCCACTCTCCGAAGCCGAACACCTCTTCCACTCCGGCGATTTTTTTAGAGCCCAATTCTTGTATCAGGAATATCTCGCAAGTAACCCACGTGGAGAACGCTCTCACCAGATCTTATTCCGGTTGGGGACTATTGATCAGCAGAATCGTTCATTCGCAACCGCGCTGAAGTATTACAAGATGGTGCTTGGGCGTTTTCCCGATCCTTTGTTATCTCATGAAGTGAGGTTTGCTATGGCTCAATGCTATTTTGGACTTGAGCGATACGACGAAGCAGAAGTTTTGTTCCGACAGAGTGCTGCCTCCCATCCGGACAAGAAAAGAAGGTGGGCGGCTAACATTCATCTTGGAAAAATTGATGAAACACGCTTCGATTATGAAACAGCTATTTCGAAACTTACGGATGTTTATGTGCAAAGTGATGTGAAGGATGTGCAAGATGAGGCGCATCGGTTGATTAACCGGATTATTGACAAAAACCTGTCCAAGGTTACGCTAGTTAGACTTTTGAGGAAATATCATTCCGGGTTTCCGGTAGACCAGATTTTACTGAAGTTGATTTCCATTTATCGTGAAGAGCGAAACATAGAACAGCTACAGTCGGCTTCCTCGAGATTTCTGCGTTTATTTCCGGAGCATCCCCACCGGTCGAAAATTGAGGCAGGATTGAAGCGGGTTAAGGAGAATGTGGCTAGAAAATTGCGGATTGGGGTCGTTTTACCGCTGAGTGGAAAGATGGCTCTGACCGGGCAGCAGGTTCTTCAGGGAATTCAGTTGGCAGTCAACCATTCGGGTTTGGCCCGGGAGGGAAAGCTAGAACTTGTGATCAGAGATTCCGCTGCCCAGCCCGTGGAGCATGTTGTTGAAGAGCTGGCTGTAGACCCTGACGTGATTGGTGTTATAGGACCGGTATTAAGTAATGATGTGAAGCAGGTAGTTGCTATAGCAGACCGGTATCGTGTGCCGGTTTTTACGCCAACCGCTTCTTTGCACGGACTTCCAGAGTTGAGCCCTTATTTTTTTCGGAATGCGTTAACCCGTAAGCTTCAGGGAAAGTACATCGCAGAATATGCTGTCAATATATTGCGGTTGCGTCGCTTCGCCGTTCTATTTCCGTTAGAGGGCTATGGGTTTGAACTCAAAGACGCTTTCATACGGGAAGTAGAGTTGTTGGGAGGGGAAGTTATTACCGTTGTGCCTTACGAGCGTTCGCAGGCGGACTTCAAGCGCCAAATCCTGGAGATTGGCGGTCTCAGCGACGATAAATTGGAAGAACTCGTCAAAAATCAATTGGAGACCAGTAGCAAATCTCCCCCGCTCGGGCAGGAAGGCACTATTTCCCGGCCGCGGGTGGAGGTGGGGCTCTGGTCAGGTGATGAGGTTGAAAACCTGAGAGTGTCGCTCGAGCTGAGTTATGATGCCATCTTTTTACCTGGGTCTTACGATAAGGTAGGGCTTATTGCCCCGCAGCTGGCTTTTTACAACGTCGATACTGTGACCCTACTCGGCGCTGGAGGATGGAACTCTCCCGAACTGGTCAAGATTGCGGGGAATTATATTCGCGAAGGGTATTTCGTGGATGGGTTTTATGTTAATTCGAAACGGCCTGAAGTGAACCAGTTCGTGACCCAGTTTAAAACTACCTTTGCAGAAGAACCCAATATTTTGTCTGCTCAATCCTACGATGCAGCTAGAATGTTCATCCAGATTGTTCGATCGGGAGCACAGAACCGTCTTCAGATGCGAGACCGTTTGTTTAGTATTCGTGGGTTTCAAGGGGTTTCCGGGCGAACCACAATCCAGCCTACCGGTGAAGCAGATAAAAATCTGTTCATCCTGAAAATCAATAAGAAAAAGATAGTGGAAGACAATTAAACTGGGAGGAGGGGGGTGCTAGAAAGTGTTCCCCACTTTTATTTCTTCGGAGTCTAAATGTTCCTCTGGGAGCTGATTGGTGAGAAAAACTTCGAAGCGGCCTTCGGGATCATCGGAATTGGTCAGTTTTCCCGATTTTGGGTTGATTTTAGTAAATACTATTTCTTCAGAGACTGGGAAATTCTGTATAGGAGCTCCCGCCAGTACCTTCCTCATGTATTGGAGCCAGATTGGAATTGCGGTTCGGGATCCAGTTTCGTTTACGCCTAGAGGTTCACCTTTATCCTTGCCCACCCAGACTCCGGTCAGCAGTTCAGGAGTGTAACCCATAAACCAGGCATCCTTATAGTTGTCGGTGGTTCCTGTTTTGCCTGCGGCGGCACGTTTTAGGGATTGAATCTTTTTTGCGGTCCCTTCCTCAATCACGCTTTGCAAAAGGTTTGTGACCATGTAGGCGACTCCGCTGGAAAGGGGCTGGGACTCAACTCGACGCCCAGTGAATAGCGTTTCTCCGTCCCGATTGATGATGTAACGAATGCCTTGCGGTTCCACACGTGTCCCCTGATTTGCAAACGTAGAATAGGCTGAAGCCAGTTCATATAGCGTAACTCCTGACGAACCTAGGGCAATCGAAAGGTTGCTTTCCAGGTGACTGCTGATTCCCAGGTTTCGTGCCATTTGTATGGCGGAGTGGATGCCAACTTGCTGAAGCAGCTTTACGGTGACTATATTCCTTGAGTGGGCCAGCGCTGTGCGCAATGGTGTTGGCCCATAAAATATTTTTTCAAAGTTGACTGGTTTCCATTTTTCGAATGCGTGGTCCTTCTCTTTGAAGATGATTGGTGAATCGATGATGATGCTAGCGGGCGAAAAGCCTTCGTTGATGGCGGTCGCATAAATAATCGGTTTGAACACTGACCCAGGCTGGCGAACCGCCTGCACAGCACGATTGAACTGGCTTTTGGAGAAATCGTATCCGCCGACCATGGCTTTGATATGACCTGTCTCGGGTTCGAGGCTGATCAATGCCGCTTCCACCTCGGGCTCCTGTTCCAATGCGAGAGACCAGCGGAACCCGGAGTTCCGGACTCCAAGAATTTTAACCATGATCTGGTCGCCGGGTGCAAGGGCTTCATTGGGATGATCGATTTTAGTCCACCGGCCGTCCACCTTGGTGTTGGGTTTCCTCGCCCACTTCATATCCTTGAGTTCGATTATTCCTTCCCCTTCGCCAAGGAGCACAGTGACGTGGTCATCTGCGATCGTTTGTACCAACCCTTTAACAATTGTCCCTATTTTGAGGCCCGCTCCCTCATCGAACCGGTTTATTTTGCGAAGAGCCTGTTGCAGGTCTGATTCCGGGAGGGAAAGGTCCATGGTTCCTAGTGAACCTCGGTAGCCATATCGCTTGTCCGAGACGCGAAGGTTTTTCCGAATGGAACGTTCCGCCACCATCTGTTTTTTGAGGTTTAAGGTTGTGAATACTTTAAGCCCGTCCCGGTATACCTTGTTGCGGTCGTAGGTGGCCATCAGGAACTGCCGAATGTGCTCGACAAAATAGGGGGCCTTGTTAAGCATATTTGTGATCTCACCAAGTTGGAAATCTTTATTCATAGCTTCATGGGCTTCCTGATGGTTGATGAATCTCTCTTGAGCCATACGCTGCAATACATGGCTGCGACGGGAGGTGGCCCGCTCCGGGTTCCTATAAGGTGAGTAATTATTTGGCGCTTTAGGCAGGGCTGCAATTAGAGCACACTCATCCAATGTAAGATCCCGCACATGCTTTCCGAAATAGGTGCGCGCTGCCGCCTCGACTCCGTAACTGCCATGGCCGTAATAAATCTGGTTTAAATACATTTCAAGAATTTCATCTTTAGTAAAGATCATTTCCATATGGACAGATAAAATTAATTCTTTGATCTTCCGTATGAGGGTTCGTTCTCGAGAAAGAAACAGAGTTTTAGATAACTGCTGGGTTATTGTGCTTCCGCCCTCGACCACTTGTCCCGCCTTCAGGTTGGTGACAAACGCACGAAAAATCGCCTTCGGGTCGATCCCTAGGTGATAATAGAAATTCGCATCTTCCACGGCCAGAGTGGCTTGTTTCAAACGGAGCGGGATTTCTTTCAAGGGAACCATGATCCGTTTTTCGACATAAAATTCGGCGATCAGTTCGTCTTGGTCGGAATACATCAAGGTGATGGTGCTGGGTTGGAAATTCTTAAGGTTTTCAACAGCAGATAAGCCCCCTGAGTACTTGTAGTAAGCCATCAATGCGCCAGCGGATCCGATAGGAAGAATGGCTAAAAAAAGAAAAAATTTCCCTATAACCCGCCATTTGAAAAATCGGCGATCTTCTTTTTTTTGGGTTTTCCTTCTGTTTTTTTTTGGGTATTGGTTTTTTAAGATTTGGCTCATTGAAAATATTGAGTCAGTGTGAATATAAAAACTTGCTGGTGAGGCATGTTAATGCATTAAGCAGGGATTGTTAATCTAGGCGGACCCGGTTGAGTCGGGTAAAGTTTGGGGATGACTTAACAGCATGCGCTCCTTTAGGGCCGATATGGTTTCGAAACAGGTCGAGAGTCGAAATCTGCCCGAGAACCTGCGATTTCGCAAGGTGCTTTGCCCCCTCTTCTCCGATTTGATTGAACTTCAAAATAAGCTGATCCAAGTTTGACCAGTTCTGTGACAGGGCGATGTGCTCGGCACCTTTCGCCGTAATCTGGTTCGATTTCAGGTTAAGCACCTTGAGTTGCGAAAGATAGGGCGAGGAACATAGCGCAGCAACACCTGAATCGCCAATCCCGTTGTCTCCCAACTCCAACGAGGTGGCTTTGGTTAATGTCTCGAGGTTGGCGAGTTGTGCCGCGCCTACATCGCCGATTTTCCTGTTTTCCAGATTCAGCGTTCCCCCGTCGGTCAGGTTTTCCAAAACTAGATTTTTTATATCCGGGGATTCGTAGTCACTCATGAACTGTAATGACTTAAACTAAGACTAAGTTCAATCATAAAAAAGAAATTAACTCCTTCACATGTTAAACCTTACCGGAGGAGGGGTCAATCGTTACTCTGGGCAAGGTTCTCCTCATATTTTTTAGTTTTCAAGGTAGGGGGGGAAATGGTACCTTTAGACCCTACGTATATTTTATGGGGTTATTTTAACTGAACTGCAGGGGGGCTGTGACTATGAAAAAAATTCTTACGATTTTGATAGTTTTGGCGTTGGGTATGGTTCCTTTAACAGCTCTGGCCGGAGAGGG
>CAJWLY010000003.1 GCA_913043155.1 uncultured Nitrospinaceae bacterium
ATATGGCTCGAAGAAGAGAAGCAGACAAGCGACAGATTTTGCCGGATCCAAAATACAATGACCTGCTGGTGGCCCGGTTCATTAATAATCTCCTTAAACAAGGTAAAAAGAGCATCGCCGAAGGAATTTTCTATGGCGCTTTAGATGTGGTCGGGGAGAAAACCAATGAAGACCCAGTCAAGGTATTTAAAAAGGCGATCGAAAACGCTTCGCCCAGGCTGGAAGTGAAATCCCGCCGTGTGGGTGGTGCGACTTACCAGGTTCCGGTCGAGGTTAAGGAGAGCCGCCGCGCCGCTCTTAGCATTCGATGGATGATCCAGAATGCCAAGAGCAGGTCAGGTAAATCGATGTCCGAGAAACTGACTAGCGAAATTCTTGACGCCTACAACAATGTTGGAGGCACTATTAAAAAGAAAGAGGACGTCCACCGCATGGCTGAAGCCAATAAGGCTTTTGCTCATTACCGGTGGTAGAGATTCTGATGGCTAGAAAAAGTGATCTAGACAAAGTTCGTAATATCGGGATCATCGCGCATATTGATGCCGGAAAAACCACCACGACGGAGAGGGTTCTCTATTACACTGGCCGCAGCCACAAGCTCGGTGAGGTTCATGAGGGAACCGCCACTATGGACTGGATGGAGCAGGAGCAGGAGCGCGGGATCACCATCACGTCCGCGGCGACCTCCTGTTTCTGGCAGGACCACCAAGTCAATGTTATCGACACGCCGGGTCACGTGGACTTCACAGCTGAGGTGGAGCGGTCGCTCAGAGTCCTCGATGGTGCTGTCGGTGTGTTCTGTGCGGTGGGTGGAGTCGAACCGCAGTCGGAAACTGTGTGGCGTCAGGCCAGCAAGTACCAAGTTCCCCGTATTGGGTTTGTGAATAAAATGGATCGATCCGGAGCCGACTTCTTGGGGTGTGTTGAGCAGATGAGAGAACGGCTTAACGCCAATCCCGTTCCTCTGCAGTTGCCTCTGGGGGCGGAAAGCAATTTTATCGGGGTCATCGATCTGATCGATATGAAGGCCAATATCTACAGTGACGAAAAGAATAAAGGGGAGACCTTTGAAGTTCAGGAAATCCCCGAGGAGTTCCTTGAGTTGGCTCAGGAGTACCGCGAAAAACTGATGGAGGCTATCTCCGATTGTGATGACAAGGTCATGGAAAAATATCTGGCTGGGAAAGAAGTTTCTGCGGAAGAGATCATCACCGCAATTCGCAAGGGAGCTCTGGATTTAAAGATTACCCCCATTCACTGCGGCGCAGCATTTAAAAATAAGGGAGTGCAGCAATTACTGGATGCTGTGGTCCGGTACCTTCCTTCTCCATACGATGTTCCCCCCGTGCAAGGAATCAACCCCAACAGTCAGGAAGAAATTGTTAGAAAACCCGATGATAGTGAGCCGCTTTCAGCCCTGGCTTTCAAGATCATGACTGATCCTTTTGTGGGTCAGCTTGCGTTTGTCCGGGTGTATTCCGGTGAGTTGAAGAGTGGATCTTATGTGTACAATTCAACTACGAACCAGCGCGAGCGGGTGGGGCGCCTGCTCAGGATGCATTCCAATAAACGGGAGGAAATATCATCGATAAAAGCGGGGGATATCGGTGCTGTGATTGGACTCAAAAAAACGTTTACGGGAGATACCCTTTGTTTACAGGAGAATCCGATCATTTTGGAATCGATCGTCTTCCCGGAACCTGTTATTTCGGTGGCCATCGAACCCAAGACCAAGGCCGAACAGGAAAAACTCTCCGATTGTTTGGTTAAACTACTTCAAGAAGACCCCACCTTCAGTGTAAAAACCGACTCCGAGACAAACCAGACGATCATCTCTGGGATGGGCGAGTTGCATCTGGACATTCTGGTTGATCGCATGCGGCGTGAGTTTTCGTTGGACGTGAATGTTTCCCAGCCGCGGGTGGCATACAAGGAAACCATCAACAGGGCAATCGAACATGAATTTAAATATGTCAAGCAAACAGGCGGCCGTGGTCAGTATGCCCATGTGCAAATTAAGGTGGAGCCACGTGAGGCTGGGACAGGATTCGAATTCGTCAATAAAATTGTAGGTGGTGCCATTCCCAGGGAATATATCCCTGCCGTGCAGAAAGGAGTCCAAGAATCCATGGAGCGCGGTATTTTGTGCGGCTACAACGTCGTCGATGTTGGGGTGACCTTGCTGGATGGATCCTACCACGAGGTGGACTCCTCGGAGATGGCATTCAAAATTGCGGCTTCTATTGCCTTCAAAGAGGCCTGCAACAAGGCTCAGCCGACCTTGCTGGAGCCCGTCATGGAGGTGGAGGTGGTGACGCCTGAGGATTTTATGGGGGATGTCATCGGCAACCTGAACTCCAAGCGGGGTAAAATTAAGGAACTAGGCGACCGGGCTGGAGCAAAAGTCATCCGGGCTGAGGTTCCGTTGTCCGGCATGTTTGGCTATGCTACTGATTTAAGGTCTGCCACTCAGGGTCGGGCTAACTTCTCGATGGAATTTTCCAAATATGAAGCTGTTCCCGCTGCGCTTGCAGAGGAATTGGTCGCAAAAGCAACGGGTGTTCAAAAGGAAAAAATAGCAGTTTAAAATAACAGACAATTGATTATACAAACATTTTTGGAGTAAACCAGCATGGCGAAAGAAAAATTTGTCCGAGACAAACCACATTTAAATGTAGGAACGATTGGTCACGTTGACCATGGCAAGACGACTCTGACAGCCGCCATCACCGAAGTACTGGCGAAGAAAGGTCTTGCTGATTACATTCCATTCGATCAGATCGACAAAGCACCAGAGGAAAAAGAACGCGGCATCACCATTGCTATCGCGCATGTGGAGTATAAGACTGAAAATCGGCATTACGCGCACGTGGACTGCCCGGGCCATGCTGACTATGTCAAGAACATGATCACGGGTGCGGCGCAGATGGATGGCGCTGTTATTGTTGTAAGTGCATCCGATGGCCCAATGCCACAAACCCGCGAGCATATTCTACTGGCTCGTCAGGTAGGTGTCCCCAAGATCATCGTGTTTATGAATAAGTGCGATATGGTCGACGATCCGGAACTTCTAGACCTCGTCGAGTTGGAAGTGCGTGAACTTCTTAGTAAGTATGAGTTTCCTGGTGATGACATTCCGGTTGTCCGTGGCAGTGCCTTGCAGGCTTTGGAGAATCCGGACGACGAAGAAAAAACCAAGTGCATCTGGGATTTGATGGCTGCTCTGGATGATTATTTCCCCGTTCCTGATCGTCCTGTTGATAAGGATTTCCTGATGCCGATCGAAGACATCTTCTCGATTTCCGGGCGCGGTACCGTGGCGACGGGCCGTATTGAAACAGGTGTCATCAAGGTAGGCGAAGAGGTTGAGATCGTTGGATTTCGTCCCACCGAAAAGACAACCGTGACCGGCGTCGAAATGTTCCGCAAACTGCTTGACGATGGGCAGGCGGGTGACAATGTGGGTCTCCTTTTGCGCGGTACCAAGCGCGAGGATATTGAGCGCGGCCAGGTTCTGGCCAAACCCAAAAGTATCACCCCCCACACCAAGTTCAAGGCAGAGGTATATGTTCTGAGTAAAGACGAGGGTGGGCGCCATACGCCGTTCTTTAATGGGTATCGCCCGCAATTCTATTTCCGGACTACGGATGTGACGGGAGTTTGCACTTTGCCTTCGGGGATTGAGATGGTTATGCCTGGTGACAATGTGACCATGGATATTGAATTGATCACCCCCGTAGCGATGGCCAAGGAACTTCGGTTCGCCATTCGCGAAGGCGGCCGCACCGTCGGCGCGGGCGTCGTGAGTGAGATCACTGAATGATGGTTGAACATCAGAAAATCAAGATTAAGCTCAAAGCTTACGACCATAAGTTGCTTGACCGGTCTGTAGGTGAAATTGTGGAGACCACCAAACGTACAGGTGCCAAAGTGGTGGGCCCCATTCCCCTGCCGACGGCTCGTAATCGGTGGACCGTGCTCCGGTCTCCGCATGTGGATAAAAAATCCCGCGAACAGTTTGAAATTCGAACTCACAAGCGGATTTTAGAAATTCTCGAACCGACAGCGCAAACGGTGGATGCGCTGATGAAGCTGGATCTTTCCGGTGGTGTGGATATCGAGATCAAGCTTTAGTTTTTGAAGGTGAAATGACAGAAAAACGATGAACGCTTTAATTGGTAAAAAAATGGGTATGACGCAGGTCTTCTCCAAGGAAGGCAACTGCATTCCTGTGACCGTAATTCAGGTTGAGAAGTGCGTCCCGGTGCTTAAACGAACTCAGGAGGGGGACGGGTACGATGCGGTTCTCGTTGCCTACGGTACTCGGAAAAGCAAACACACGAACAAGCCCGAGCAGGGATTTTATAACAAGGTCAAAATCGATCCGGCGAGAATACTTACCGAGTTTCGTGATCAGGAAGTCACAGATGAGGAACTTGGAAAGCCCCTTAAAGTGGATATGTTCAGCGAGGGGGATCATGTGAATGTGGTGGGAACCTCCAAGGGAAAAGGTTTCGCGGGAGTTATGAAACGATGGGGTATGGGCGGTGCGCCTGCATCTCACGGCCATCACGAAATTTATCGTGGTGGGGGCTCGATCGGTCAGCATACTTATCCTGGCCGCGTGTTCAAGGGTAAGAAAATGCCCGGGCACATGGGTTCTGAAACGGTTTTTACTAAGAACCTCAAAGTCGTACGCGTCGATGTGGGAAATAATGTGTTGCTCGTTAAGGGCGCTGTTCCTGGGGCTCCGGGTGGTATTGTCAGAGTTATTAAGTCGTAGAAAGGTTGGACGGAAAAGCTATGCCGCAACTGGATGTATTGGACATTAAGAAGAAAAAAGTCGGGGTTGTCGAGGCCGTGGCGAGTATTTTTGACGTCAAGATCAAAAAACATCTCGTAAAGCAGTACGCGGTCCTGCAGCAAGCCACTCGACGCCGTGGTACTGCGTGTACGAAATCTAGCTACAGTGAACTTAGCGGCAGCGGGAAGAAGCCTTGGAGGCAAAAGGGAACCGGAAGAGCCCGCGCGGGGGAAGTGCGGTCTGCTATTTGGCGCGGTGGGCTCACCATTTTCGGGCCAACTCCTAGGGATTACGGTTTCAAGATGAACAAAAAAGCCAAGAAACAGGCTCTTAAGTCAGTGCTCACCCAGCGGTTGCAGGGAAATAACATCGCAGTCGTCGATAAACTTGAGTTGGAAAACCCAAAGACGAAGGAAGCGGTTCAACTACTCAAATCCCTAGAGCTTTCCGAGCGGACACTTTTTTTGGTCGCCGCAAGGAATGCAAACCTTGAGCTGGCCGTGCGCAACCTTCCCGACGCCAACGTGCTTCCCGTGGAGGGGTTGAACGTGTTAGATCTTCTGCGCTACGAAAAAATTGTGTGTACGCCAGAGACGTTCAAGAAACTTGAGGAGCGGCTAGGCTGATGAGCAACCATTTTCAAATTCTAAAGAAACCCCTGGTTACCGAGAAGAGTACGCAATTGCTTGCCGATGGAAACTGGGTTTGTTTTCGGGTGGATTCAAGTGCCAATAAGATTCAGGTCAAACAGGCGGTGGAGAAAATTTTTAACGTGACCGTGCTGCAGGTAAACACGATGGTTGTGTCGGGCAAGAATCGGCGGTTTGGCCAAAATGTGGGCCGGACGAAACCTTGGAAAAAAGCAATGTTGCGCCTTAAGGAAGGCGATAAAATCGATTTGTTTGAAGGGGCTTGACCTGAATGGCTGTTAGAAAAATGAAACCCCGATCCGCCGGAGTTCGGTTTCGCACCATTTCCGGATTCGAAGAGATTACTAAATCCACCCCGGAGAAGAGCCTTCTTGAGTCCATGGCGCGTGCGGGTGGACGTAACAACCGGGGCCGGTTAACCGCAAAACGGCGTGGAGGCGGACACCGCAAGCAGTACCGCTTGATCGATTTCAAACGGAATAAGGATGGTGTTGAAGCCAGGGTCGAAGGAATCGAGTACGATCCTAACCGTTCGGCTAACATTGCCCTGCTTGTCTATAACGATGGAGAAAAGCGATATATTCTTTCTCCTGACGGATTGAGCGTAGGCGACAAGGTCGCTTCCGGTCCCGACGCAGAAGTCCGCGTTGGGAATTGTTTGCCCTTAAAGGTGATTCCCGAGGGCAGTGTGGTGCACAATGTGGAGTTGCGCTGTGGCAAGGGAGGCCAGTTGGCGCGCAGTGCCGGGGCCTCGGTTCAGTTGATGGCCAAGGAAGGGAAGTACGCTACCTTGAAACTCTCTTCTGGAGAAGTTCGTTTGGTGGAAGTGGCCTGTCGGGCGACTATGGGTGTAGTAGGAAACTCCGATCACGCCAACATTTCTTTTGGCAAGGCAGGCCGCACCCGTTGGATCGGACGCCGCCCCAGAGTGCGGGCAGTTGCCATGAATCCCGTGGATCATCCCATGGGCGGTGGCGAGGGCCGGTCTTCCGGCGGACGTCATCCGTGCAGCCCATGGGGGCAGATTGCCAAAGGGTTGAAAACCCGGACGCCGCGAAAAAGCTCAAACCGATTCATCGTGAGCCGGCGCAAGAAACGCAGGAAATAAGATCTATTTTTGGAGAGATATGTCAAGATCACTAAAAAAAGGGCCTTTTATCGACGATTCGCTACTCAACAAGATCGAGGAAATGAACCGCCGACAAGACAGGAAGATCGTCAAAACCTGGTCTCGCCGGTCCACTATTTCTCCTGATTTTGTGGGGCATACTATTGCGGTACATAATGGCAAGAAATTTATTCCCGTGTTTATCACTGAGAACATGGTGGGGCACAAGCTGGGCGAGTTCTCACCCACACGCTTATTCAGGGCGCACGGGGGCAGGTCTAAGAAAGCGGTCACTAAATAAATCGTAACCGGATACTTGATTGATGGAAGTTAGAGCAGTATTGAGACACACGCGCTTGGCGCCGCAGAAAACGCGACTGGTTGCCCGCCTCATCCATGGGCAGAACGTGGGCGATGCGATGAATATACTCCAGTTCACGCGAAAAAAAGCGGCGCGGGTTCTGCAGAAACTTTTGAAGTCGGCTCTCGCCAATGCCGAGGAAAACCACAAGGTGTTGGACGTGGACGACCTGTTCATCCGGCGCGTCTCTGTGGACCAAGGGGTGGTATGGAAGCGGACGATGCCTCGGGCTCGGGGCTCAGCAAACGTGATCCGGAAACGGACGAGTAATATCATCCTCGTGCTGGACGAGAAATAAAAAAGGAGAATTGCGTGGGCCAGAAAGTTCATCCATACGGATTCCGACTAGGTATCAATAAAACCTGGAAATCGAGCTGGTGTGGGCGTAGAGATTATCCCGACCTGCTTCATGAGGACATCAAGCTTAGGAGTTACATTGAAAAGACATTGTCGCATGCGGGGATTTCTAGGGTCGAGATTGAACGCAGTGCCAATCGAGTGAGGGTGAATATCCACACGGCCAGGCCTGGAATTATCATCGGTAAAAAGGGGCTGGAGGTTGATAGGCTCAAGGAAGAGTTGCAGAAGATGATAGTCGGTAAGCAGGTGAACCTAAATATTAAGGAAGTGCGCCGGGCGGAGTTGGACGCCACTCTCGTTGCTCAGAGTGTTGCGTTACAGCTTGAAAAGCGGATTTCGTTTCGCCGGGCCATGAAAAAGACCGTGCTTTCGTCACTGCGTTTTGGGGCCAAGGGAATCAAGATCCGGGTGTCAGGGCGGCTGGGCGGCGCGGAAATCGCGCGCAGTGAATGGTACCGTGAAGGCCGGGTGCCGCTGCATACCCTGCGTGCCGATATTGATTATGGCACGGCGGTTGCCAGTACCACCTTTGGGGTGATTGGTGTGAAGGTGTGGATCTATCGCGGAGACATTCTTCCGGTGAAGGACAGCGAGGAGAAGATTCCCGCAAACGGTAGGAGTGGTGCGAAGCGCCCTGCTACAGTGTGAATGAAGTGAATTATCCAAGCCCTATGACCGTGCTGGAAATAAAAATACAGTCGTAAGATCAGGAAATTTTTGTCATGTTGATGCCCAAAAAAGTCAAATACCGCAAACGCCATAAAGGCCGCATGGGGGGGACGGCGTTTCGAGGTGGTGAGTTGAGTTTCGGTTCCTGTGGACTGCAGGCGATGGAATGCGGGCGTATCACCGATCGTCAGATCGAAGCGGCGCGTATCGCAATGACCCGTCACGTTAAGCGTGGTGGAAAGATATGGTTGAGAATTTTTCCTGACAAGCCGATTTCCAAAAAACCCGCTGAAACGCGGATGGGGAAGGGCAAGGGCGGGCCGGAGTATTGGGTTGCCGTGGTTAAGCAGGGAAGAATGCTCTACGAGATGGAAGGGGTTTCTGAAGAGGTCGCCAAAGAGGCGTTTCGGCTGGCGGCTCACAAGTTACCTATTGCAACCCGGGTTGTCACTAGGGGATAACGGAGGCGCCGCTCGGCGGTGTAAGGCAAAGTATGAAAGCACAGGATGTCCGAGAGCTCTCCGCAAAAGAGCGGGAAGAAAAAATAGATGATTTGAGGCAGGAATTTTTCAACCTCAAATTTCAATTAGCGACCGGGAAAATAGAAAATCCAAGTCGGCTTAAGTTCATTCGCCGAGACATTGCTCGAATCAAAACGGTCCTACGTGAAACGGTTGATGGAGATTCTAAATCGGTGGGGTCTGTAAAGAAAAATACAGAAAGCACTGCAAAGGCATAATCGGTTCGCTTGATTATTCGGGCGGCTTACTGGAAATAAGGAGTTTCACTTGAGTAACGGATCTAAGAGAAAAGCCATGACCGGGGTGGTGGTCAGTGACAAGATGGATAAAACTCTCGTGGTACGGGTAGAGCGGAAATTTGCCCACCCCATTTTCAAAAAAGTTATCAAGACGACAAAGAAGTACAAGGTGCATGACGAAAAAAATGAATGCCAGGAAGGCGATTTCATCCGTATCGGGGAAACCCGTCCTCTCAGCAAGGAAAAACGCTGGCGCTTACTGGAAGTCATTACCAAGGTAGGTCCTATTGAAACTGAAAAGGTTGCACAGTCATGATTCAGCTGAGAACTGTATTGGATGTAGCCGATAACTCCGGCGCAAAAAAAGTTCAGTGCATCAAGGTGCTGGGCGGGTCCGGTCGGAGATACGCGCGTATCGGCGATATCATCGTTGTGGCCGTCCGGGAAGCTGACCCTGGGAGTGCAGTTAAAAAAGGCGAGGTCAAAAAGGCGGTGGTGGTTCGGACGAGAAAAGAAATCCGGCGCCCTAACGGGACCTATATCAAGTTCGATACCAATTCGGCGGTGTTGATCGGCGATAGCCGTGAACCTCTTGGAACCCGTATTTTTGGTCCGGTTGCCCGTGAGTTACGTGCTAAGCGGTTTATGAGAATTCTATCCCTTGCCCCCGAGGTGTTGTGATGTCGGTTGCGGGTCAGAAATTGAATCTTAAAAAAGACGATATTGTCGAGGTTATCTCTGGCCGGGAACAGGGAAAGAAAGGCAAGGTCCTTGCGTTGTTTCCCGGTGAAGGCAGGGTAACTGTCGAAAAGCTCAACATGTGCAAGCGGCATATGAAGTCCGACGGCAAGTCGCGGCAGGCGGGTATTCTGGAAAAGGAAGGCTCCATCCACATTTCAAACGTGCTCATCGTTTGCGACAAGTGTGGTAAGGGGGTGCGCATTAAGCGGAAGAAGCTGGAAGACGGCAAACGGGTGCGCATTTGTCAGAAATGTGGAGAGGTGATCGACAAAGTTTAATATGACGAATCTCAAAACTCTATACAAAGAAAAAGTGCGGGATCGGGTCCAGACTGAATTAGGACTTAAGAACGTGATGCAGGTGCCTCAGCTGGAAAAAATCGTCATCAACGTGGGGTTGGGAGAAGCCTTACAGAACGGGAAGCTGATTGAATCGAGTGTTGACCAGGTGAAGGTTATCGCGGGTCAGATGCCGGTGGTGACCAAGGCTAAAAAATCGATTGCGAATTTCAAGTTGCGCGAGGGTTCACCGATCGGGGTTCGGGTAACGTTGCGCGGAAACCGCATGTACCAGTTCTTCGAGCGGCTGGTTTCTTTTGCTTTGCCCAGGGTGCGTGACTTCAAAGGACTTTCTAGGCGGTCGTTCGATGGGCGAGGCAATTATTCGATTGGTCTCAAGGAACAGCTGATTTTCCCGGAAATCGATTTCGACAAGGTAGAAAAGGTCCAGGGCATGAACATTACCATTTGCACTACTGCCAATTCGGACGAGGAAGGTCGATGCCTGCTCACTCAAATGGGGTTTCCCTTACGTAAATAATTTAACGCATGGAAACTCTTGAAGAGTTTCTAAGTTTGGAAGGTGTTATGGCAAAAAAATCGCTGGTTGCCAAATCGCAGAGAAAACAAAAATTTCAGGTCAGGGAATATAACCGGTGCCGCGTGTGCGGCCGGCCGCGGGCGTTCCTGAGAAAGTTCGGCATGTGCCGAATCTGTTTCAGGGAGCGGGCGTTGTTGGGGGAAATCCCTGGAGTTACCAAATCCAGTTGGTAGATGACCTGCTTGTGTTCTAGGAGTTGATTTTTATTATGATGACAGACCCTATAGCCGATTTATTCACACGCATTCGAAATGGACTCATGGTGCGCCATGATGTTGTGGAGATACCCAACTCCCGGATGAAGACCCGTATCGCTGAGATTTTAAAGGAAGAAGGATTCATTAAAAATTTCCGCGTACGTGAGGACGATAAGCAGGGAGTTTTAAAGATTCTTCTGAAGTATCACAACGGGGACGCCACTATCCGAGGTATCCGGAGGATAAGTAAGCCGGGCCGAAGAACCTATGTTCCTGCAAGGGACATTCCCAGGGTTTTGAACGGGCTCGGTATCGCAATTATTTCCACTTCCACCGGGGTCATGACCGACCAGGTATGCCGGGAAAAAGGCGTCGGCGGTGAAGTTGTGGGTTACGTCTGGTAAGAGAGCGTTATGTCTAGAGTTGGAAAACAGCCGATACCGGTTCCCACCGGAGTCGAATGCAAGATGGTAGGAACCCTGTTCAAGGTAGGGGGTCCTAAAGGGCAGCTCGAGCGAAAGCTTCATGCCAACATGAAAGTTGAAATTAGTAATGATCAGGTGGTTGTCACGCGTCCTTCCAACGGGCGGATCGATCGGTCGTTGCACGGGTTGACGCGCACGCTTATCAATAACATGGTTGTGGGTGTGACCGATGGGTTTTCTAAAAGCCTCTCTATCGTCGGCGTGGGATACAAGGTGGAGTTGAAGGGAAAGAATCTAAACCTAAGCCTGGGATATTCCCACCCTATTGATTTTCCGGCGCCCAAGGGAATTGAGTTTGAAGTGGACAGCAAAAAAAATACGATTGCGGTTAAGGGAATCAATAAACAGCAGGTGGGGCAAACTGCTGCTGAGATCAGAATGTTAAGGCCGCCGGAGCCCTACAAGGGCAAGGGGGTCATGTACGTCAACGAGAGAATCAAAAGAAAAGCCGGTAAAACCGCGGTTGGAACGGGGGCTTAAACATAAAACCATGAAAACAGCACTTCGAGAACAACTCAGAAAGAATCGTAAAAACCGTGTGAAACGGCGAGTTCAGAGAAATAAGGATAAGTTCCGCCTTACGGTATTCCGAAGTGCCAAGCATATCTACGCTCAGATTGTTAACGACAAGGAAGGAAAAACCTTGGTGTCGGAGTCGACGATGTCACCCGCATTTCGGCAACAGATGAAAGGTGGGGGTAATGCCAAGGCCGCAACTTTAGTGGGAAACCTGCTCGGAGAAAAAGCGATTCAACAGGGTATTAAGGAAGTTTACTACGACCGGAATGGATTCATCTATGCCGGCCGGGTAAAGGCCCTGGCTGACGGGGTTAGGGGAAAAGGAGTCAAGTTCTAATAACGGGCCGCCAGAGCCGGTGGTGTTTGGGAGGCGATAATTGCGAGAGCGAGATAGAAACAAACAGGATTTTGTTGATAAGGTGGTCAAGATCAACCGCGTGGCCAAGGTGGTCAAGGGCGGTCGGAGGTTCAGTTTCAGCGCCTTGGTGGTGGTTGGTGACCGCAAAGGATCAATCGGTTGGGGGCTAGGTAAGGCGAACGAAGTGCCCGAGGCGATTCGAAAGGGCGTTGAAAGGGCCAAAAGGGACATGATTAAAGTTTGCTTAGATGGGGGCACCATCCCGCATGAAGTAGTCGGGGCATACGGTGCAGGCCGGGTGCTTATGAAGCCTGCATCTCGCGGGACGGGGCTGATCGCCGGTGGTGCCGTGCGTGCCGTACTGGAGGCGGTGGGTATTAAAGATGTTTTGACAAAGAGCCTGCGCACCAATAACCCACACAATGTGGTCAAGGCTACGATCGAGGGGCTGACCAACTTGCGTGATGCAGCACATTACGCCGCGGTACGGGGTAAGGTAAAAGCCAACGTTTCTTGAATGAGAGCGAAATGAAATTATCAGAATTGGAAGCGGTCCCGGGTAGCCGCAAAAATAGAAAGCGAATCGGCAGAGGGATTGGTTCGGGAACTGGCAAGACCTCCGGTAGGGGGCAGAAGGGGCAGAAATCCCGGTCGGGGGGAAACCCGCATCCCTGGTTTGAGGGGGGGCAGATGCCTCTGTATCGGCGGTTGCCTAAGCGGGGGTTCACCAACATTTTCAAGAAAAGTTTCGAAATTGTTAATGTCAGCCAGTTGGCCGATCTTGGCGGAGACGGTCCTATCACTCCCGAGGTGCTGAAGGAAAAAGGCCTGATCCGCAAAGGGGAGGCGGTAAAGATTCTGGGTAATGGCGAATTGACCGGTAAGGTAACAGTGCATGCACACAAATTCAGCCAGTCGGCTGTGTTAAAGATTGAAAAACCGGGGGGAAAGGCCGTAACTATTTAGATGAGTGGTGCTGAATCGTTTGGCAATATTTTTAGAGTTCCCGAGCTGAAAAAAAAAGTTTTTTTTACGTTGGGGTTGCTGATTGTTTATCGGATAGGTGCCCATATTCCCACACCGGGAATTAATTCGGCGGCGCTGGCTGAGATTTTTGCTAGGGCTGCGGGGACCATCCTCGGGTTTTTCAATATGTTTTCCGGTGGGGCGCTCAGCCGGCTGACGATTTTTGCCTTGGGCATTATGCCCTACATCAGTTCGTCCATCATTCTTCAGTTGATGACGATGGTTTCTCCCTACTTGGCGCGGCTTAAAAAGGAGGGGGAGCAAGGGCAGAAAAAGATAACGCAGTACACCCGCTACGGTACTATCGTTTTAAGCATGGTTCAAAGCTCGGGGATCGCTGTCGGGTTGGAAGCAATGAAAAGTCCGACCGGGAGCCCGATTGTTCCTTCACCGGGATGGTCGTTTCGGGTGATGACGATCTTGACTCTGACCGCGGGGACGGCTTTCCTCATGTGGCTTGGGGAGCAGATCACTGAGCGGGGTATCGGGAACGGGATCTCGCTGATCATTTTTTCCGGCATCGTTGCGGGAACGCCCGCGGCTATTTTCCAGTCCCTGGATTTAATGGGGACGGGGGAGTTGTCGGTGCTGGTGGTTTTGTTTTTGATGGTGTTGATGGCTGCAGTCGTGGGTGCGATCGTTTTTACAGAAGGTGGGCAGCGCAGGATCCCTATCCAGTATGCGAAGCGTGTGGTGGGGCGTAAAATGTATGGGGGGCAGAGCACACATCTGCCGCTCAAGGTGAATACTTCGGGGGTTATCCCGCCTATATTTGCCTCGTCCATCATTATGTTTCCTGCGACGATCGCGCAGTTCATCACCCACCCGTGGATGCAGACGGTCTCCGGAATGTTGACACCGGGCACTATCGTTTACAGCATGCTGTTCGTCGGTGCGATTTTTTTCTTTTGTTATTTTTATACGGCGGTCATTTTCAACCCGATCGACGTGGCGGACAATATGAAGAAATACGGGGGTTTCGTTCCTGGTATCCGGCCCGGAGCCAAGACTTCCGACTATATCGACCAAATACTGTCTAGGATCACGTTTTACGGTGCGATCTATCTTTCGTTGGTCTGTATTTTGCCGGATTATTTGATAAAGTACTTCAACATTCCGTTTTATTTTGGAGGTACCAGCCTTCTGATTGTTGTGGGCGTTTCGTTGGATACCATGCAACAGATCGAGTCGCATCTGGTGATGCGAAATTATGATGGGTTCATGAAAAAGGGTCGATTGAAGGGCCGGCGAGGCTGATCCATGAGGATTATCCTGCTCGGTCCGCCGGGCGCGGGCAAAGGAACTCAGGCCAAAATGCTGAAAGAAAGATTCGGAATTCCCCAGATTTCCACAGGGGATATCCTGAGGAAAGCGGCGCAAGATAATACCAAGCTTGGAAGACAGGCCAAAACTCTGATGGACGCCGGAAAGCTGGTGCAGGACGATACTGTTATTGGCGTGATCAGGGAGCGGATCGCTCAGGAAGATTGCCGGAACGGATTCGTTCTTGACGGATTTCCAAGAACCATCGTGCAGGCCGAAAAGCTGGTGGACACCTTGAAGGACATGGACCTGTCGATCGATGCTGTGGTTGATTTTGTCGTCGATAGCCAGGTGCTGATCAATCGTTTGACCGGGCGCAGGACGTGCTCCGATTGTGGGGCCATGTATCACGAAACGTCACGTCCACCCAGAATTAGGAATGTTTGCGACGTCTGTGGCGCGTCTCTTTATCAGCGGGAAGACGATAAGGAGGAGACGATTAAAAAGCGGCTGGAGGTTTACCAGAACGAGACTGCTCCGCTCAAGGAGTTTTATCGAAAACAAGGTAACCTGAAAACCACCCAGGGGTGCGGGTCAGTTGAAGAAATTTTTTCACGGGTTTGCTCCATGGTGACTTAACATATGTCCAAGGAAGATTCGATAGAAATTGAAGGTACAGTGTTGGAGCCCTTGCCCAATGCTATGTTTCGGGTTGAGCTCGAAAATGGTCACAAAATTCTGGCGCACATCTCTGGAAAAATGAGGATGCATTTCATCCGCATTCTCGTCGGGGATAAAGTGAAGGTTCAGCTTTCGCCTTATGATTTGACCCGCGGACGTATCACCTATAGGTATAAATAGGAAAAGGTTATGAAAGTCAGATCATCTGTGAAACCCATATGTAAAAAGTGCAAGATCATTCGGCGGAAAGGGGTCGTTCGGGTGATTTGCGAAAACCCCAAGCATAAACAGCGACAGGGATAAATCTACCCCGGGTATTTTCAAGGAGAAATTGTGGGACGCATTGCTGGTATAGATATTCCAAGAGATAAGCGGGCCGTCATCGCCCTGACCTATGTTTACGGAATTGGGAAGTCCGTCTCCAGTGAAATTCTGAAGCGGGCTAATATTTCAGAGGATACCCGTATCAAGGATATGACGGAGGACGAGATTACGCGCATTCGGTCTGTCATCGAAGAGAATTTTGAGGTGGAAGGAGATCTCCGCCGTGATATCAGTATGAATATCAAGCGGTTAATGGATATTGGCTCTTACCGTGGATTGCGTCACCGTAAGGGACTTCCTGTCCGCGGTCAGCGGACACATACTAACGCCCGCGGGCGAAAGGGACCCCGTAAGACCGTGGGTGCCCGCTCTAAGAAATAGTTGAGGCTATCGAACATGGCAATAGATAAAAGTAAAAAATCTGTAAGGAAAAGAACTAAAAACGCGCCTGAGCTCGGGATTGCTCATATCCAGGCAACATTCAACAATACGATCGTGACGATCGCCGATCTGTCGGGTAACGTGCTGTCTTGGTCCAGTGCGGGGGCCCAGGGTTTTAAAGGGTCCCGAAAGAGCACGCCTTTTGCGGCTCAGGTTGCTGCAGAGAAAGCGGCGATCAAAGCTAGAGACCTAGGGATGAAAAAACTGGAGGTACATGTGAAAGGACCGGGTCCCGGACGCGAATCCGCTGTTCGTTCCCTGCAGGCCACCGGGATGGAGATTGTGGTAATCCGCGATAAAACCCCCATGCCCCATAATGGTTGTCGAGCAAGAAAACGCAGGAGAGTTTAATGTCAATCTTTAATTCGGGAGTTTAATAAGTTGGCAAGATATAGAGGTTCGGTTTGTCGCTTGTGTCGGCGCGAAGGTATGAAGTTGCTTTTGAAAGGATATCGGTGCGAAACCGCCAAATGCGCCATTGAGAAGCGTGGATATGCCCCCGGTCAGCACGGTCAGCGCCGGAAAAAGTTTTCTGAATACGGTATCCAGCTTCGGGAGAAGCAGAAGGTCAAAAGAATTTACGGGATTTTCGAAAAACCATTTCGTAACTATTTTGCCCATGCTGATCGGGAAAAGGGTGTTACCGGAGAAAACCTTTTGAAATCACTGGAATTGCGACTCGATAATGTGGTTTATCGGATGGGGTTTGCCCCATCGAGAAATGCCGCCCGGCAATTGGTACGGCATAATCATTTTATGGTCAACGGGAAAAAGGTTAATATCCCCTCTTTCTTTTTGAAGAAAGGGGATGAAATCGTGCCTAGCCAGAAAAAGCTTGAAAAATTTCCTATCAAAACGGCTTTGCAGACTATTAAGGATAAAACCCAGCCTCACTGGCTGGCTTTTGATCCAGATACCAAGAAGGGGGTTGTGCAGGACTTGCCTACCCGAGAGGATATTACCATTCCAATTGAAGAACAATTAATTGTCGAGCTCTACTCTCGATAACAAGTGCATTTGTTTTGAAATAACAACGAACGAACTTTAATTGACCGCTCACCAGCATAACCGGAGACCATATGTTTAGCACCCAAGGGATCGTTAAGCCAAAACGATTAGAATTTGAAAAGAAAACAAAGTCGGATTTCTACGGAAAATTTTCTGCTGGACCGTTCGAGCAGGGGTACGGAGTGACCATCGGCAACTCGATTCGCAGGATGCTTTTGTCTTCTATTGAGGGAGCCGCTATCGTCGGCGTCAGGTTTGAAGGAGTTTATCATGAGTTCTCGGCTATCCCTGGAGTCCTCGAAGATGTGACCGAAATCATTCTCAATCTCAAGCAAGTGCATCTCAAAATGGAAAATGAGGTCTCGGAAAAACGGATTTGTCTTCAGAAGGATCAGGCGGGTAAAGTTTACGCTAAGGATATTGCGGACAATGCGCAGGTTACCGTTCTTAATCCAGATCATCATATCGCGACGATTGACGAGAGCGGCGAACTGAATATGGAAATGATAGTGCGCAAGGGCCGCGGCTATGTGCCGGCCGAAAATCAGGATATGGAAGGGGAGTCAGTTCAAATGATTCCCATAGACGCAATCTTTTCACCCATTGAAAAGGTGCGCTATCATATCGAGCATACACGGGTCGGGCAGTCCACGGATTACGATTCGCTAGTCATGGAGCTGTGGACCAATGGAGGCATCATTCCTGATGACGCAGTGGCACATGCGGCCAAGATTTTAAAGGACCATATGCAAGTCTTCATCAATTTCGATGAAGAACCCGAACCGGCTCAGACGCAGGTCGATGAAAAGAAGAAGACATTAATCGTCAGCCTAACTAGGAGTGTGGAGGAGCTGGAACTTTCGGTTCGTTCCTACAACTGTTTAAAAAACGCTAACATTCAGTCCATTGCTGAGTTGGTGCAGAAAACCGATTCCGAAATGCTCAAGACTCGGAATTTTGGACGCAAATCGCTTAACGAAATCAAAGAAATCCTCGAAGGTATGGGCCTGCATCTAGGCATGAAGCTTGAGGAAGATGATTTGAAGCAGATTGCTCAGGCAGGGAGGAAACCCGAAGTCGGAACCGACGTAGAACTTTAACTGAACAGCGTGAAGGAAAATTTATTTCAGGAGATAATGTAGGGTTATGCGTCATTTGAAAGCGGGTAGAAAGTTCGGGCGCACATCGGCGCACCGGAAAGCGTTATTTAGAAATATGGTGACCGCCTTGATTGAGCGGGAGCGCATTCGTACTACTCTTGCCAAAGCCAAGGAATTGCGTGGTAAGGTTGAAAAGACCATCACGCTTGGAAAAAAGGGAACTCTACATGCCCGGCGCCACGCGTTGCGACTGGTGGCCGATAGAGATTCCCTGAAAAAAATATTTGGTCCACTCGCCGAGCGTTATGCGAACCGCCCCGGAGGGTACACTCGGATCATCAAGCTCGGCCATCGGCATGGGGATGACGCTCCGATGGTTTTCATCGAGTTGGTCGACCGGGAGGGCGAAGCAGTTTCGAAACCCCCCGCCAAGGGGAAGAAAGATACTAAGGCGCCCACCCAAAAAGCGGCGCCTGAAAAATCCAAGCCTACAAAAGAGAAGAAGGGTGGGGGCGAGAAGAAAAAAGCCCCAGAAAAGAAAGCAAAAGCTCCTACCGGAAAAACTGCCACTAAAAAGGCGGTTCCTGCTAAAAAGAAAGAAAAGAAAAAAGACGATAATGACAAGGGCGGGAAGAAATAGCTCCGCCCGATTGATCGGTCACCCGCGTTTGCGTTGCAGTATTCTTTCCTGTAAGTCCTCCTATACGCAGTTTGGACGTACGCCCGTTGGTTCCTGCCTAAATCGGTGATTCGTGTTTTCCTTAATGTACATCAGTAGGTCATCATAGCTTTTGAAATGCTCGCTGAAACCGTAGTTGTCCCCTGAGTATTCGCAGTTCTCCGTGCTGTGCTTCCTACAGATATAGGGTCGGTGATCGTATATCGCGCACTTATTGTCAGAAGTTAGAAAATTGCAGCGATTATTGACCATGATGTACCAGTCGTTTCGGTCAATATAAATCGATACCTTCTCATGAGCCAGTTTCCACAACAGGATTTCATAATCCTGCCGGTCTTCGGGTTCGTCGATTTCAAAAGAGAAATAGTTACAGCAGAAAGCCGGAAGGCATTTCTCACACTGATGTATATTATCTCGCTTGCCGTTCTTTTTGCTCATACAAAGTTCCTCTCATTTGCATTGGTTCCATCTCGAGTGGTCATGCGGCTCGCCTGTGGCGCTACAGAGATGTAAGGAGGCATTCTGCAACCAAAATCCATTCAAGTCAATTATGGGATGTTTTTTTTAGATTCACGACAGGTAGCGGCCTGCGCTGGTAAATTAATAATCCTTGCAATCTCTACAAAGTTTCAGGGCAATAGTTTTCACTGGATAAACGAGAGAAATGAACAGCCATAGCAAAGGATTTAGGGGTCTCGCGAGCGCTGATTGGTTCCAAAAAGTAGTCGAGCGACAGGCAACGTATTTTTTTCACTATAAGCAAGGATGGTACTATTTAGCCAAAACAGACTGACCCGATCTCGGGCGGCAACATTTAGCAAAAGGCTGTTACCTAGATCCCTCTCAAGGAGTTGCCGGATCCTAAACCTAAACTTCCTAGTTTTCCAGAAACACCTTGAATAGAGATTTTCGGGTGTCGAACCGGTATAGGCCTTCCTGCCGGGCGATTTTCATCGTTTCTTCCACTTCTTCAGGCGTGGTATGACGGTTGATCTCGGGATACTTATTTGCACTTACCTTCCAGGCAGGGTGGTACTGAGGCATGATATTGATAAGGGTGTGGGGCGAGATTTCTTCTGCGAGGTAGCGCATGATGTTTCGGGCATCTTTTGCCGCGTCGGGCATCACTAGATGTCGCATCAAGACCCCTCGCATGGCCAATCCGTTCTCGTTGAAGGCCAAGTCGCCTACCTGTCGGTGCATTTCCTTGATCGCCTGGCGCGCTGTGTCCGGGTAATTTTTTGCAATCAAAAATTTCTTTGACAGGTCCGCGTTCCAGTATTTGAAATCAGGCATATAGATGTCCACCACCCCGTCCATCAGTCGAATACTATCCATCGAGTCGTAAGCGCCAGTGTTGTAAACCAGCGGGATGGAAAGTCCCAGCTGCACTGCTAGGGGCAGAGCCTCCAAGATCTGCGGAACGACGTGCTCTGGCGTCACGAAATTGATATTGTGGCAACCCCGCTTTTGCAGGTCGATCATCATCAAGGCAAGCTGCTCAGGTTCCACCTCGACCCCTTCACCCTCTTGGCTGATGTTGCTGTTCTGGCAAAAAACGCATTTCAAGTTGCACATCGAGAAAAAGATGGTACCGCTCCCCTTGGTGCCCTTTAGGCAGTCCTCTTCGCCGAAATGCGGGAAGGCGCTCGAGACGGTGGCATGCCGTCCGGTTTTGCAAAGTGCTTTTTCGTCTTTCAGCCGGTTGATCTCACAGTTGTGCGGGCAGACCTTGCAGTTTTCCAGGTGTTTGAGTGCTTCCCGCGAGCGGCGGTATAGCTCTCCCGAGCGAAACAATTTCATATACGCTGGCTCGAAGTTCTCTGACCGAGTAGCGAACGATGGTATTTTCTTCGACATGGTTCTTTTTAAGAATAGCGGAAGTTCTCATCCTATTTTACCGCAATTAGGCCACGTGAGCGTGCCTATCAGGTTTGAAGAGAGCATCGTTAGAAGGTCCCCCCCCATTCAAGGGGGCCTGAATCTGTAGGAAACCGCCTAGGTTAGGTCTTTGATCTTGATGGGTTCCGGCGAGAAAATGACGTAAGGTGCGGTTTGCGAAGCTTATCCATTTGAGGGGGGGGGCTGTGGGTAGTGCGTGGGGAAAATCGAAATGGGGTGGGTGTTCCCCGTGGGTCTCTTGCGGTTCGGGCGGGAAAAAGTATTGACAATGGGAACTGAAGCCGGTACCGTGTCAGCGAATTCCAAAACTTGCCTAGAAACCCCCAGACAACCATTGAGCGAGATAGCGCCTTTAGGGGCCTGCGTTGGGCGACACATATCTTATAAAAAGCAGAAATCCCCAAGTATACCTTTTTTGATAAAACGTTGTCTCGTCGCATAAAGACCTGAATCCAGCCTAATATTAACTCTCCATTGACTCAAAACCACTCACATGAACATTGAAGAATTAAAATCCAAGACTATTTCTGAACTTACCAGCATTGCGAAAGAGCTTAAAATTCAGGGTCACAGCGGGTTACGCAAGCAGGACTTGATCTTTAAAATTCTCGAAGCCAAAACCGAAAAAGATGGTCTGATGTTCGGGCAGGGGGTACTAGAAATCCTGCCCGATGGATTCGGTTTTCTCCGCGCCCCGACCTATAACTATCTTCCAGGTCCGGACGACATATACGTTTCGCCGTCGCAGATTCGAAAATTTGATATGCGTACGGGAGACACGATTTCCGGGCAGATTCGCCCCCCCAAGGAAAGCGAGCGGTATTTTGCCCTCCTCAAGGTCGAGGCTATCAACTTTGAGAATCCAAGCAAGACTAAAGAGAAGATTTTGTTTGATAACCTGACCCCGCTGTACCCGGAAGAACGAATACGCTTGGAAACACCAGCTGGTACCGATTACAGTGCCCGTATCATGGACTTGATGACGCCTATCGGTAAGGGCCAGCGTGGGTTGATCGTTGCCCCGCCGCGAACCGGCAAGACCATGCTACTGCAGTCGATCGCGAATAGCATCAGCACCAACTTTCCCGAAGTCGTTCTCATCGTTCTGCTGATCGATGAGAGGCCGGAAGAGGTGACCGACATGATACGTTCAGTGCGAGGCGAGGTCATCAGTTCGACCTTCGACGAGCCGGCGCAACGGCACGTTCAAGTTGCCGAGATGGTGATCGAGAAGGCCAAGCGTCTGGTCGAGCACAATCGGGACGTGGTGATCCTACTGGATAGCATCACGCGCTTGGCACGGGCATATAACGCCATTGTGCCGCCTAGCGGTAAGGTGCTTTCGGGTGGTGTTGACTCCAACGCTCTCCAGCGGCCCAAGCGTTTTTTTGGTGCGGCACGCAACTTGGAGGAAGGTGGTAGCCTCACCATCATCGCCACCGCGCTCATCGATACCGGAAGCCGGATGGACGACGTCATCTTTGAAGAATTTAAAGGCACCGGCAATATGGAGATTGTTCTCGACCGGAAACTGGCGGATAAACGGACCTTCCCGTCCATCGACATCAATCGGTCGGGAACTCGGAAAGAAGAGCTCCTCATGCCTCCGGAAGATCTCCAGCGGGTCTGGCTGCTAAGAAAAGTTTTGCTCCCCATGGGTATCCATGATACGATGGACCTCCTCCTGGCAAAAATGAAGGAAACCAAGACCAACGCCGATTTCTTGTCGACCATGAACTCGTAGCACGGGGAAGCTTATGAAAGCAGATATTCATCCAAAGTATTTCGAAGTCACCATCCATTGTGCCTGTGGGCATGAGGTCAAGACTCACTCCACCGTGAAGGATGTGCATGTTGAAATATGCTCCAACTGCCATCCGTTTTACACCGGAAAACAAAAGCTTCTCGACACTGCCGGGCGTATAGAAAAATTCAATCGTAAATACGGCAAAACCAAGTCCGGGCAACCTTCCGAAGCCGCCGCACCCGAGTAGTCCCCCCCCTATCCGTTTTGGGCACTGCCCATTCTTTACTTTTCCCATTGATATTGAACTCATGTGTCTTTTAGGCGAGTTTTTTTATGTTTACTAAACTACAGGAAGTTGAAAAACGGTATAACGATTTGAACAAGCTGTTGAGCGATCCCCTGGTCATCGCTCAGCAGCCTGAGTTCCAGCAGTATGCCCGGGAGCAGTCCGATCTAACCCCCATTGTCAGTGAATTCCGTGAGCTCAAAAAACTACAGAAGGAATTGGAGGGAAATGAGAAGATCCTGAAGGAGGAAACCGACGAGGAAATATTGGCTTTGGCACGCGATGAACTGGCCGGACTAATGGACCAAGTGAGGGAGTCGGAGCAACGGCTCAAAGTAATGCTTTTGCCCAAGGACCCTCGCGACGAACGCAGTGTCATCATGGAAATCCGTGCTGGGACGGGTGGAGAGGAAGCCTCGTTGTTTGCCGCTGACTTATTCCGTATGTACACGCGTTACGCTGAGGCCAAAAAATGGAAGACAGAAATCCTGAGCCAGAGCGATACCGGAAAGGGCGGATTCAAGGAGGTGATCCTTAACATTCAGGGGAAAGCGGTTTACAGTAAACTAAAATTTGAAAGTGGGACGCACCGGGTGCAACGAGTGCCCGATACAGAAAGCCAGGGACGGATACACACCTCTGCGGTGACCGTCGCTATCCTGCCACAGGTGGACGATATTGATATAAAGATCAATCCGGCCGAGCTTAAGGTCGATGTTTTTCGCTCTTCGGGTCCGGGCGGACAAAGCGTGAATACCACCGACTCGGCAGTGCGTATCACTCATGTCCCCACCGGGCTGATCGTTACCTGTCAAGATGAGAAGTCCCAGCACAAGAACAAGGACAAGGCTATGAAGGTGCTTCGCGCTCGACTCTACGATCAGGAACAGCGCAAACAACAGGACGAACTGGCCCGCGAAAGAAAACAACAGGTCGGATCCGGTGACCGCAGCGAGCGCATACGGACCTATAATTTTCCACAGGAACGCGTGACCGATCACCGTATCGGACTCACCCTGCACAAGCTCAGCCAAACCATGGAGGGGAGCCTTGATGAAATCATCGATGCCCTCAACATTTACTATCAGTCCGAAGCCCTCAGACAAAGCCACTCGGCATGAGCTTAATAATGGTAGGTTAATGATGTATCCACATGAACCTGAAAAACCTGTACACTTTTAGCCTACCGCTCCTGTGGTTTTCAGTATGAAAACATTTCTCGATTGGTCGACAGATCGCCTGGACCGTTCCGGAATTAAATTGTCCCGGCTGGAAGCCGAGGTACTTCTTGCGGGAGCCTTGTCCCTGAGCCGGGAAGAAATCTACCGCGCTCCGGAACGGGTTCTCAGTGAAGCGGAGCGGTCAATTTTGCAAACCTGCGTGGAGCGCCGCCTCCACCGGGAACCAATGGCTTATATCCTTGGCCACCGCGAATTCTGGTCGCTCGACTTCAAAGTAACCCCGAGCGTCCTCGTCCCCCGGCCAGAAACGGAAACCCTTATAGAAAGCCTGCTTGCTATGTACGCGGTAACTTCTGTAAACGGGCCGGTACGTATACTGGATATCGGGACTGGATCGGGTATCGTTGCTGTTGTGGCGGCGCGGGAGATTCCCGAAAGCCAGGTAACGGCAACTGATTTTTCATCGGAAGCGCTTGCCGTCGCCAGAGAAAACGCATCGGCACACGGTGTATTTGATCAGATCAGTTTTGTTCAGGCCGATTTATTTCTCGGCGCTCCCGAGCCTCCGTATGATTTCATCGTATCCAATCCGCCCTATATCGAAACCGGTTGTATGCATGACCTCATGCCCGACATACGCGATTTTGAACCACGCACCGCACTCGACGGTGGTATTGATGGACTGGATTTTTACAGGCGCATTGTTCCAGATGCGTTGAACCATCTTAAAACGGGCGGCGGACTGATCTTAGAAATTGGAGAAACCCAGGCGGAGGCGGTGAGTAATCTTCTCCACAGCGAAGAAGGATATGAATCGATTAAGGTGACACGCGATATTGGTGGGTACGACCGCGTTGTGTCTGCGAGAAAGCGAACGAATGGATAAAATCGTTATCGAGGGAGGAGGGCGCTTAGAAGGCGCGGTAGTCATCAGCGGAGCAAAAAATGCTGTGTTGCCCATTATGGCGGCGACGCTTCTGACTGCGGGCCAAAACGAAATTGACGGAGTGCCTCGTGTTCGCGACGTCATCACCATGCTTCGTCTGCTTAACGATCTCGGCGCCCGCACCGAATCTTTTGAAAGGGGCCACATCGTCCTCGACACCTCAGGTGTCAACAATTATGAAGCGCCTTACGAACTCGTCTCTACCATGCGGGCTTCATGCCTCGTGCTGGGGCCGCTTCTAGCACGGTTGGGCCGAGCCAAAGTGTCGCTTCCAGGGGGGTGCGCCATCGGGGCTAGGCCACTGGACCTGCATATTCGCGGGCTGGAGGCAATGGGTGCAGAGATTAGGCTGGAACAGGGGTACATCTATGGAAGCGTCAAACAGCTCAAGGGGACGAGGTATTATTTCGATACTGTGACCGTCACCGGTACTGCCAACCTGATGATGGCCGCCGCGTTGGCCGAAGGTGAAACCGTTCTAGAGAACGCTGCCAAGGAGCCCGAGGTGGTATTCCTCGCAGACGTGCTCAACCAAGCAGGAGCTAAGATTGAAGGACAGGGCACCGACACCCTCGTCATCCAAGGGGTGCCATCTCTCAAGCCCATCGACTGCCGGATTTTTCCCGATAGAATCGAAACGGGTACTTACATGATCGCTGCTGCTATCACGCGGGGTGACGTTGAGATTCAAAATTGCGTGCCCCTGCACGTCGAACCGCTGACCCTCAAGCTAAGGCAGGCGGGAATTATAGTGGACAACAATGGGACTAGCCTGCATGTGAACGGTGACAGCCCGTTCGAAGGAGTCAATATTACGACTCAACCCTATCCCGGATTTGCGACGGATCTGCAGGCCCAGTTTATGGCTTTAATGACGCTGGCCAAGGGGCAGAGCATCATTTTTGAAACCGTATTTGAAAACCGATTCATGCATGCGGCCGAGCTCAATCGAATGGGTGCGGACATTACCGTGCAGGGTCATACTGCTGTGGTGAGCGGCGTCGGACAATTAAGCGGCGCCCAACTCATGGCGACCGACCTGCGAGCCAGCGCTTCACTGGTTTTGGCGGCGTTGGCCGCGACCGGTGAGTCCACTATCTCCAGGGTATATCATATCGATCGCGGATACTTGGACATGGAAGAAAAACTGTCGCGCCTCGGCGCAAAGATATTCCGGACAAAGTAAGGCTTCTTTTTCGGTAACCCCTACACATCCGAGGGATATGGGAGCTATCACCACATCTTCACTCGATAAAGAAGAGATCCATCATCTTGCGTTATGGATGCCGAATTGGATCGGTGATGTTGTTTTAGCACTACCTGCACTGCAGTCCCTGCGCGGACAGTATCCGAACGCGCGACTCACCGCGATTGTTCGGCCGCCCTCTGACGAAGTGTTGTCAAGCCATCCGGCTATAGACAGCGTTATCCGGTTTCCGCGGAATCAGAGAGACGGACTCTTAGCGCAGGTGAATTACGCGCGTGGATTAAGCAAGTATAGGTTTGACTTAGGGGTGGTATTTCCTAACTCTTTTCATAGCGCGCTGATGTTTGCACTTGCCGGAGCTCGGTTCCGGATGGGTTACGCAACCGAGAGACGCGGGATATTTCTCACCCATCCCCTTCCTGTGACCAATGTGGCAAAAAAAACTGAGTACCGCGTGGACTATTTTTACAAGATCCTCACGCCGGTGAACCCAGGACCCCGGCCGGACCAGTTCGATTCCATCTGGTCGAAAGATGGTGGGCCAGTGCTTGAAGAAGTTCTGCGTAAGATTAGGGTGAATTCAAACGATCTTTTTGTGACCTTGCACCCGGGCACCTCCAAGCCCGAGCGTGCTTGGCATGCTGAGCGGTTCGGTGTCCTTTGCCAGAAACTTATCAAGGAGTACCGGATGAAGATCATTCTTCTCGGGAATGAGCGTGAGCATGGGTTGTTGGAGAAAATTCAAGGACTTTGTCCACCCGAGACGACATACATCGTGCCCCGACTCAACCTGCTTGAAATAACTCGGGTCCTCGAGGCAAGTCAGTTGTTCATCGGTAACGACAGCGGTATGATGCACCTTGCCGCGCTAGTGGGAACGCCCATCGTCGGTATTTTTGGTCCGGGCCACCCTGGGACAACTGGACCTTACCTCCTGCCCGAGAAGCAGGAAATCGTGACACGCCAATATCCCTGTTCTCCCTGCCGGCAACGGTTTTTCAAGGAATGCAAACCCTCACCCTACCACAAGCCCCTTTGCCTAGAGGACATCAGTGTAAAGGATGTTTCCGAAGCCGTGGAGCGCATTGTTAAACGATTGGAGATTCCCTAACAGGGTACCGGAGGTTTATCGCAAGGCACGCAGAGGGCACCGAAAGTCGGTTGCCAATCGATCCGGTCGAAGATCGCTTACCCCGCATAGAAGATCGCAAATTTACACTCCAGCGTATTAATTTTCTTGAAACGGCTGTTCCTCAGGCATATTTTAAACTTGAGAGTTTAATTCTATCGAGGTGACTCAATGCCTTACTGTCCTGAGTGCAAGGAAGAGTTTCGTCCCGAGATCAAAACTTGCCCGACCTGTGAAGTGGCGCTTGAAGCCAAACTTT
>CAJWLY010000004.1 GCA_913043155.1 uncultured Nitrospinaceae bacterium
TGCCCGCCCCAAACGCCTCTTTTGCCCGCTGCAACAATCCGTCAACGCGGCTCCTGCGCTTGATCTCGGACACCTGACTTTCCGACCGCTCCACCGATTCGATTTCCTGCAAAATATTCAAGCGACTTTTTTCATCCAAATGGTCAAACCGGATAAGCGAGGAATCAACCCGGGCAAACGGTGTGAGATGGCGCACCAGAATATCCCGTTCGTCCTTGTATATATATCGTGGTGCGTTGAATTCCAAGAGCGAATTATCATCGTTGTGGATGGGGGCTCCCTCGCTAAACTCAAGTATCCGTTCCCGATTCATAATCATAAGACTCATCAGGTCGCGTACGATGAACACTCCTATCTGACGAAGGTCCTTACCACGAATCTTGTCAGATAAAAGTTCCGCCGCCTTTTCGTAAGAAAACTGGTACTCCCTGTCCGACCCTATCAGCAGATAGTCGTCTCCAACGATCGACTCCCACATAGTCACATGACCAAAACTTTCGCTAAACGTGCGAGCAACCGATTTGAAACTTAGCGGACTCATGTTTGTGTGAACCCAGATACACACCACTCCCGCCGGATTCAGCCTTTTCTTCAACAACTCGAAGAAGTCAGCCGTGAAAAGAGCACCCACGCCCGAGATCCAGGGATTGGATGGCTCGGAAATGATCACGTCATATTTCTGGTCGGCCAAGGCCACGTGGTTCCTTCCGTCGGCAACGATGAGCTTCACCCGCGGATCGTCCAAGGCCTCGTGGTTGAACGGATCAAAAAACCGCGAGCCTTCTATCACAGCGGACGAGATTTCGATCAAATCGATCGAGTCCACGGGAAACTGTTCTACAGCCCCGAGGGTGATACCGCTCCCCTGCCCGATCACCAACGCCGATTTCGGCTGGCCGTGCAACAACATAGGAAGGTATCCGGAAAGCAGTTGCGTGCGCATGTCCATCGCCAGCGAGGCGTCGGTTTTACCGTTGACGCGCAGAAAAATATTCCCTGAAACCGCAAGCTCGGTCGTGACGGTTGTGTGGACGCCTTCCCGGTAAAAGAGTATCTTGTTCTTCTTTTCTTCCGCTTCGACCAAGTCATCAATCCGATAAGGCATGTAGGACCCACTGGAAATGACCGACTTGTTCCAGGGCTCTATCGATTGCGCACTCAGAACACACAGGACAAGAACCGCGGGCAGCGCGTACATCTTAAGATTGAACGAAAGACCCGGGGACATTAACAAGAGTCCCGTCCCAACCAGAAGGTTGAACGCTACCGCAAAAAGAATGGTGTTCTGTATACCCAACCACGGTATCAGAACAAACCCGGCCAGAAACGACCCGATGATCGTGCCCACGGTGTTGGCGGCGTAGACCTTACCGATCGAATGCCCCAACGTCTCGAGATTCCGGGCGACAAGCCGGATCACAACCGGGAACTGTCCGCCCATGAGAAATGTAGGCACAAACAAAAGCGAGAGTATGACAAGAAAAATAGACCACTGGATGGAGGCAAATTCCAGACTCCAGTTCTGGTAAACCCATCGATTGATAAAAGGAATCTCGCCAAACAAAGGAAGCGCCGCCAGGGCAGAAATACCAATTCCCGCCTGCAGGAGACCAAAAACCTTGAGCGGATCCTTAAACCGGTTGACCCAGCGCGAAAACAGTACCGTCCCAAGCGCAAGCCCTAAAATGAACGTGGTGAGGATGAGGCTGAACGCATAGATCGAAGATCCCAGAAGGAGAGATAAAATTCTATTCCATGCCACCTGGTAGGTCAGAGCACACAACCCGGAAAAACAAAACGCCAGAAGAACCAGGATCATGCTTCCCTTCACCCAGACCGGTTCTGGTTCCTCAGTTTCAGATGCAGACTCTAGCGGTTTCTCTCGGCCCAAGTACGCCCGGAAGAGAAGAAAGATGACCACCGCAATGCCCACGTTGAGCGTGGCGGCAAACCAGATTGTCGCCTGAATACCCCAGAGGCGCATGAACAGAAATGCGCTTGATAACGCTCCGAAAACCGCGCCGAAGGTGTTTAACGAGTACAACGTGCCCACGTCGCGACCGATAAACGCCGAATCGCGGGAAACATACTTGCTCAGCACAGGAAGTGTTGCCCCCATAAACGTGGTAGGAACCAAGAGGATCGCTCCGCATATCCAGAAACGGTACAGGCTGGCCTGAGTGTAGGACTCCGTTTGCGTCTGGTATACCCACTTAAACAGCGGAAAGGCCCCATCGATCATAAAGGGAACCAACAGGCAGTAGATGCCGATAGCTCCCTCAAGAATCGCATACGTGGCAAGTGGATTCCCTCCTTTATCAATCAGGCGCCCGCCGAGATAACTGCCCAGGGCGAGCCCGGCCATGAATACAGTCAGCACGGTGGCAATGGAGTAATGCGTGTTCCCCATCACCTGGGTCAAAAGTCGCGTCCACACCACCTCGTAAATGAGTCCGGTAGCTCCCGAGATGAAAAAGAAAATAAAAATCCAGAATCTGGAGAAGGGATTCAAAGAGGAAAACCTTAAAAAAAAATTGGGCCAGTGATGGTTATCGAAAGTGGATACCCGACTTCTATTTTTCGACCAGCAGGTACCCTCGGTTTCCGCCGTGGTGACAGGCAGTTCTCAATCTTCCTAAGGTGAGGGAATGGCGTAGCCGTCCTCCCTCATCCCTACCTAAAAAGGCAATTTTGGCTGTACGGAAAGGGGGCGTTTTCTCTGCGCCATCATGTGAGCCCCGTTTTTCGGCCCGGTTATTTGTCTTTTTCCTTGGATTTACCACACCGGAACCCGAGGACGGCGTCCTTTCGTCCTTCGGAGGCCGCAAACCGTTTTGGGGCACGGATATCAACTTTGCGCGAGTCCCACGAACCGCCACGGAAAACCCGGTTCTTTTTGTTTTTGGCTCCAGTCGGATTCATCAAAGGAGCCGTTTGGTAGTAAAACTGGTCGTACCAGTCCCCGACCCATTCAGAAACGTTCCCGGCCATGTCATAAACCCCGTAGACGCTTCGTCCCATGGGGAAGCTCCCAACCGGGGCCATGTACGGGTGTCCGTCCTGCGACCCGGCGATATTGGCACGCTTCTCCAAAAACGAATTACCCCAGGGATAGGTGAGCCCGTGGGTTCCCCGGGCCGCTTTTTCCCATTCCGCCTCGGTTAAAAGGCGCTTGTACCCCCATTTGCAGTAGTTGACCGCATCGTACCAGGAAACCCCGACAACTGGAAAGCTGGGCGTCTCGAGGATCTTCGCATCACCCTGGAAGAAGGGAAACGAGGGTTTAACGTAGTTTGTATTTCTCCGGTACACATTGTAGTCCTTGACCGACACCTCATACTTGTCCACGTAAAAAGCGTCAAGGTAGGTCTCCTGTTGGGGTTTTTCGTCGAAACCGCCGTTGTCGGCCCCGCGCGTGAAAACACCCTCAGGAATCAGGATCATTTCCCGCCCATCTTCCCCGACCACTGTCTCATAGATGCTGAAGTCCCGGTTATCCTCGACCACCGATTTTTTCACCTTGCTGGCAAGGCGCCGGACATTCACATCGTGGTCAATCGATTTTTTGATCTCCCACACAATCAGCAAAGCAAAAAGAATGACGATTGCGAAACATCCGATGATGCCGATCATTAAGTGCTTATCTTTCATTGCCCTAACCCATTAAACATTTATGAGCGTCCGATTATATTTTAAAAGACTCCAAAAGCAATCGTTTAAATTTCCGTAGGACCCCGAGTTAATGCGTCGACACTACCCGGGCCATTTGCTATAAAGGAAACACCCTGAATTTTAAGGAAAAAACATGGATCTCCTGGAAGCCAAAGACGCCGCGCTCTCTTACTTAAAAACCTCCAACACCGAGGTGTTGAAATGGTTTCGAACGGAAATAAGCGTTGAAACCAAGCCCGACCAGAGCCCGGTCACCATTGCCGATCGCAAGGTGGAAGAAATTCTGAGAAAGAAAATCGCAAAGGCCTTTCCGGACCATGGAATCATCGGGGAAGAGTTTGGGGAAGACGGCGCAGGGTCGGAATGGGTCTGGACCATCGACCCAATTGACGGAACGCGTTCGTTCATTCGCGGCCTGCCCATGTTTGCTTCGCTCATCGCCCTGCTGCACAAGGGAGAGCCCGTGCTGGGTATCATCTCCCTCCCAGCACTTGGAGAAACCGCGTGGGCGGTGCAAGGACACGGGGCCTACTGCGGCGACCGAAAACTCAATGTTTCCTCCCACGGTCGGTTGAAGGGAGCCACCATCGCCACCGCCGACCTGTATTGCTTCAAGGAAAAAAAATGCATGCGTCTGTTCAACCAACTCCACCGCGAAGCCGGAATCGTGCGAACGTATCCCGATGCCTTCGGCCACCTGATGGCTGTTCGCGGCGCGGTCGATGTGATGGTCGATCCGTGGGCTTATACCTGGGACTTCGCGCCTTGTAAAATTCTGGTTCGGGAGGCAGGTGGAGAATTCGCCAATTTTACCGGCAACCGGTCCGGAATCAATTGTGGAAATGCGGTGGTGGGAAATGCAAAACTCGTGAAGGCCGTTCGAAAAATGATTCGGGAAGAAAAAAAATCATGAGCGCGCAAGACGTCAGATGCGTTGACGTCCGGCAAACCCGGCATGAATATCATGGTAATACTCGATCCGCTGCTCGGGGGCTTTCCAGCACAAATAAACTTCCTTCCCGTCACGAAGGGAAGGGAAATCCACCAGTCCCTCAGGTATTCCTTTCAAGATACATCCCTTGGATTCCAGGTTCCCCATCATGTAATTGAGTTGCAGCACGCAACTCAGGTAGTCGACTCCCTGGATGCTTCCCCCGTTCCACTGAACGTTATCCCTGGCTTTTTTCACATCTGGAAAGTTCCGGGTCAGGCTCTGCAATAATTTCTGCAGTTGAGGAACATCTTTCAGCAACAGAGGCACAACCGCATTGGCTTCATCTACAGTGAAAAATCTCTTTTTTTTAGACATATTTGAGACCTGTTTTCGGCACCTGGTACCCAGAATAAAATATTTTTATAGCATTATAAAAGGAATGAGCCTACCTGTCCAACCCCCAAAATTGGGAGAGGAAAGGGGGTATTTCCCTACCCGCATGGGGGTATTTCCTCGCCCCAAGAAAAAAGAGCGAAAAATCCCATTTATTCAATAGCGCCTTTAGAAATCAAATAGTTTCGTAGGAAGTCTGGTGGAGCGTTCCGATAAATTACGGTATGCTCCCGCTTTTTATGGGTGCTGTAAACCGGTTTTTTGTATTGACAAATAGCTCATAAAATAATAGATTCTGACATCGCATAAGGAAAAAACTACGGGTAAAAGGCAAGTAATCCGTGTAGTTAAGGTGAACATACCGAAACAGAAGTAGCTGAAGGGAGGCGGCTAAACGAACTCGGAAACACATGTAGGTTCCACGTTTTTGTTTCAGGTAAGACCGGGTTTAATTTAGTAATCATTTTTAGGGGAGGCTTAAGAATGAGAAAGTCAATTGGAATTGCATTAGTTGTGGCATTAGTCGCGGTGTTCTCGCTGAGCGTAGCTAGCGCCGACGAGATGGTCCCAGGGGCCTACGTTCAAGTGGACCAGAGCGTCATGGGTCAAAGAACCTCAGGTCCGGCATTCCGGACACAGATGCAAATCGGATCTCATGCCCGCGGGCTTACAGCCGCGGTCGATCTAGCATCCGGTGCGGGTCGATCTCTCAGCAACGCCGGTAGCGGTGGCGGAGAAGACTTCCAGTGGGGTCAGTCCCAGACCGAGCAGTCCTGGAAAGCAGCCAGAACGGTAGAAGAAGCCCAGGTTCATGGACTGGTTCCCAACGACTGTCAGGGTGAAAACTCTGACGACGCGTATCGCAAGCAGATGAACCAGACCCGGGCCAAAGGCCCGCTCGGGCAGCCGTTCATGAATGAGCCGCTCGTGTCCAACGCTCAGTGTGGTGCATACCACCCGACCTTGAAGTAAGGATTGAAGCGACTGGCCGGAAGCGGTGGATTCCGTTTCACGGTTCGGTTTTGTTAGTTGGAATTAATAAGCCGGCAGGATGTAGGTCCTGCCGGCTTTTTCTTTTCATGCTCCCCACTCCAATAATTCCCTTGTAAATCCTCCCCCTCCTTTCTATGATCCACAAAACTTTCAACCGTGATACACAGTGAACCCGCGTCTCCCCCTAGGAACCACAACGAACCTTACACCTCGCTTTCTTCGAGTTCTTTCAACCAGCCTGTTTCGGTGGCTGATGGTCTGCCTCCTCCTTCACGCCCTCTCGTCTTCGGGTTACTGCTACGACACCGTTTCCCTCAGGGAATATTCCATCTTGAACACCCCGGTTCCCTCCAAAATAGACCTGACTCGACTTCCACTGGGGAAAACCTTCCAGGTCAACCACCCTCCTCAGTTCACATTGCAGTTTTTCTTCAACAACCGTGATATTTTCGGGTTCATTTTCAAACGAAGCCCGAAGTACGGTATCCGCGTACACTGGTGTTTTTTCCGCTCCTGCGAAGAAAGCCCGCATGACCTCAATGAAATCATCGCCAGACCTCAGGTGCCACCTTTTGACGAAGTCTTTTTTTCTGTAAAATTCCCTCCTCTTCTCCAGTACAACTTTCAAGGTCTGGAGTTCATCCCCATCCAGTAACCGCGACCTGAACCCATCTTTGTAAAAAGTCTCACCCTCGTAAAAAGTCTTACCCTCCGGTATCCTCGTTCGCGAGTGGTTTCCGCTGTTCCTGTTGAGAGCAGGAGATCTGGTATAATGATCGGTCTTCAATCGGTCAAACTTTGCTAGAGAACCATGCCCCGGTTCATCGACAATCAAGACGGTACAGTCACCGACTCGGAAACCGACCTCACCTGGCTGAAAAAAGATTCCCGGCAAATGACGGGGCGCTGGATGCATTTGGAAAAATCATGGAAATTCGCCGATGAGCAGAACGCAGTTAAGCTGGGCGGGTTCGACGACTGGCGGGTGCCGAAAATGGAAGACATCAAAACCATTTTCGACCGAACTTACAGCAACCGGGACTTCGGCAACAACGAAATCCACATCCCCGACCTGTTTGAAAAGGGAGGCGCCGACTGTTGCTGGACCGACACCGTCAATGGCGACCGCGCTATGATGTTCAGTCTGGTTAAGGGACGGTCGAGCTGGATCAACAAACTGGGTGACGGACCTTTTGCCGTACGCCTGGCCCGTGGAACACGGGAGGAGAAAAGAAGTTCCTGATCCCTACGAACGGGACTGATACAACAACCACACACCCGTTCCAATAAGCAGAACCGCGAAAAACCGTTTAAAGTTCTGCTCGGACACGTGCTCAAGAATAAAAGGACCGGCCTGCGCCCCAAGCACTCCTCCGAGAGCAAGGAAAACCCCGGTCTTCCAGTCGACGTTTCCCACCCGCCAGTGCCCCAGCAGAGACGAAACCGCAACCATGAGCACAAACAGGAACGAGGTTCCTACCGCCACCCGCGCCTCTTTTCCCAAGTGAAGGAGAAAAGGCACCACCAGAAAACCACCTCCTAGCCCCGACCCCGAGGACAGAACACCGATCAACACTCCCAGCAGAATAGGTATCATTATCCGCTCCCGTCTTCCTCGACATACTTCAGCTCCAGCGTGTCCACCACGGCGGCACCGATGGAATCACCCCAGACGTTGATCGACGTACGCAGGCGGTCGAGAAACCAGTCGATAGAAAGGAGCATGCCGATCCCTTCCAGCGGCAGGCCCACCGCCTTCAGAACGATCACCATGGTCACAAGACCTGCCTCGGGAATACCCGCTGCCCCGATCGCCGCCAGGGTTGCAGTCAAAAAAATCAACACCTGTTCCCAAAACCCGAGCGGAATCCCGACCACCTGGGCGATGAAGATCGCTGCAACCGACTCATAAAGCGCCGTACCGTTCATGTTCACTGTCGCACCGAGAGGAATAACAAATAAAGTGGTACGGCGCGAGACGCGGTTTTGCTTCTCGACGCATTCAATCGTCACTGGCAAGGTGGCCGAACTGCTGGCCGTGGACAACGCGGTCGTGATCGCCTCGCTCATGTTTTTGAGATAGACCAGCGGATTTCGCTTGGTGAAAAAAAACAGGACCAGTGGAAGCGTTACAGCAGCGTGAAAGAGAAGGCCGAGGATCACCGTCGCGGCAAATTTGCCGATTTTGAGCAACTCGGCCAGAAACAGGTCGCCCCCTCCAGCGGCGCCCAGCTTGGACGCGATCAGTGCAAACACTCCCAGAGGAGCCACATACATCACCAAGTGTACAATCTTCATGATGGCGGCATTGATCCCGTCAAAAACGGAAATGACCAGCTTGCCCCTCTCTCCCAAGGTGGTGAGTATTCCACCAAAGACAAGGGAAAACATGATGATCGGGAGAATCTCCATTTCCGCCATCGAACGGATCAGGTTGGGCGACACGAAACTGTGCAGGATATCCGTGATCCCCACCGACTCCTTTCCCGCAACTTTATCAGGCACGGCCATAGAGGTCATCTCAACCCCCAGGCCCGGTTGCATGACGTTCACCACCACAATCCCCACCGCCACGGAAAATGCGGTGGTGGATAGAAAATAAGTCAAGGTGATCATCCCCGTTTTTCCAACCTTGCGGATATCGCCCAGCCCGGCAATACCGACGATCATCGACGACACGACGAGAGGGATCACCAGCATTTTCAGGGCATCCAAAAACATTTCGCCGATCCAGTCAACAACCAGCATCTGCTCGCCAAATACCCAGCCACATACCCCTCCCAGAACAATTCCGGTGAGCATTAAATAAAGCAGGATATTATTATTGTTCACAAACAAGCCCTCTGTCGTAACCGTTTTGTTGAGCGAAAGGTCTATCCCGTCAACTCCCAGGTAGCCTCGCACTAGCAGATGTGATTCACAAGCCCTATATTAAAAAATAGGTTGTTCCGGCCCGAACATAGCGAACACCCTGTTGGTCGGTGGCCCCTATCTCACCGGAGGAAATCCATGGCAGAAACTGTCAAGCTCGTCTACCAAGGGAGTACCTACGAATTCCCCGTCGTCGAAGGCAGCCTCGGTGAAAAAGCAGTAGACATCGGCAGCCTGCGGTCACAGACAGGGCTCGTTACCTTTGATCCTGGATACGCAAGTACGGGGTCCTGCAAAAGCGCCATCACCTTCCTTGACGGTGAAAAAGGGATTCTCCTCTACCGAGGCATCCCTATCGAACAACTGGCGGAAAAAAGTTCTTTTATCGAAACCGCTTATCTCCTCATTTACGGCGAACTGCCTTCCTGCAAACAGCTCGACGAGTTCAGTCATCATATCACTCACCACTCAATGGTTCACGAATCGATTAAGAATTTTTATGACGGGTTCCCTAACAACCCGCATCCGATGGCAGTAGCGAGCGCTGTAGTAGGTTCGCTCGCGACATTTTACCAGAATGAACTGAACGTGCGCGACGAACGGGAGATTGAGATCACCATCCACCGTCTCCTGGCCAAGCTGCCAACGATCGCCGCTTACAGTTATAAAAAATCCATCGGACAACCCCTTCTCTATCCCGACAACTCGCTTGGGTACTCTGCAAACTTTCTGAAAATGATGTTTGGAACTCCCTGCGAAGACTACGAGGTAGACCCCGTTGCAGCGAAAGCCCTGGAGGTGCTGCTGATCCTTCACGCTGATCACGAGCAGAACTGCTCGACGAGTACCGCACGCCTGGTCGGCAGTTCTATGTGCAACCTTTTCGCGTCGGTGTCGGCGGCCATTTATGCGCTGTGGGGACCGCTTCACGGAGGCGCCAACCAGGCCGTCATCGAGATGCTTCAAGAAATATACGACGATGGGGGTGATGTGCGTAAATATATCCAGAAAGCCAAGGACTCCGAAGATTCTTTTCGCCTCATGGGGTTTGGACACCGGGTATACAAAAATTTCGATCCCAGATCAAAGATCATCAAAACCATGGCTCATAAACTTCTGGAAACATCTACGACCAAAGAGCCGCTTCTGGAGGTGGCGCTGGAATTGGAGGAAGCTGCCCTCAAAGAAAATTATTTTATCGAGAAAAAACTTTATCCCAACGTGGACTTTTATTCCGGCCTTATCTACAAGGCCCTAAATATTCCTGTCAATATGTTCCCGGTGATGTTCGCCATGGGGCGCCTGCCGGGGTGGATCGCCCAGTGGAAGGAGTTGCAGGAAGACGAAAACTTCAAGATCGGCCGACCCCGACAGATCTATACCGGGGCGAAGACCAGGGACTATACTCCGATCGAGAAAAGATGAAAAAAATAAGGTTCAGGCGGGCTCGATAGTGCACTTGAGGGGAAATTGTTCCAGTGCGGCGGCAGAATGAACTTGTTCGACCTTGAACTCGGCCTGCTCCAGTGGCAGGGTCACCACGTGGGCCGCTCCCTTATAGTGTACCTCGTACATTAATTCTTCAGCAGTCGAAAAATCCTTGCTAAAAAGATTCACAAGAATGCGAATGACAAACTCCATTGTGGTCACATCATCATTCCACATGATCACTCTATAAAGAGGCAGATACGCCTGGCGTGTGGTTGCCTCTCCTTCTGTTTCTTGTTCTGTCCCGGGAAGTCCCGGTAATGTTTTCGTGCTCATAACAACGTCATCGACATAAGGACTTGAAGTTCGATCCAAAATACGCAAAAGGGGCTGATTCTAGATCTCCACTTTCACTATTCGTAATTATATTAAAAGATAGGAGAGGACGATTTCAACTTTTTTGACCCTGAACACGGTCCGAGCAATGAGTTTCAAACCATTGAAACCAAACTCTATTCTAGCCACCCTGCTGGCGGGGGCACTTTTTTTCTCCCTCTTTCTGCGGGATGGGCATTCATTCCCTCCTGAACCTGCCAACCTGCCGCCTGGGGAATACGTCGCATTCCAACCTAACGGCGATATCCGACGCTTCATTGGCGAAACACTTCATATCGATATCAGCTTCCTCTGGTTCGAAAATGCCGCAACGGCCCGAGTCAGACTCTATGAACAAGACGGGGTGATTTACTCTACCCTGGAAGCGGAAACGAGCGGATTTGTCGGTTTTCTCACCGACTATCGCAAACACTATTACAAGGCCACCTTCGATATTATGGACAACGGGAAACGCGTACGCTCAAGAAAGTTTGAGCGCAAGGTCATCATAGGCGGTCAGGAAGAGCAAACCCGTAACATTTTCGATTACGACACACACACTCACTGGTGGTACAAAGAAATCGACGGCGAACAAGTTGGAAACGGAAGCCGCGACATTCCCCGAAATGTCTGTTTCGATGACATCCTCGCCGTATTTTACAATTTTAGGAACGGAATCTATGGCAAGGTGGATAAAGGAACCCGATACACAATCCACACCGTTCCCGAAAAGGGAGTGGATAAGATCCAAGTTCACATAATGAACCCAAGCGAACAAAAGGGTTTTATGTCACAGGAAGGGAGAAAAAACAGGGAAGAATTTTTACTGAAGGTCATCATCCCAAAAGAAATTTTTCACACCAAAACCGGGGAGCTTTTATTCTGGAGCTCCAAACACCTCATCCCCCTGGAAACCACTGTTAAGGATTACATTCTCCTTGGGGACCTCCACGCAAAATTGAATCGGCGTACTACCGACGACAGCCTCAAAATATCTACTGAAAAAGTCGGGTTGAAATAATAACTACCCCTCAGGGCGGGGTCTAGCATTTAGCAGTCGAAGGTCGGGAGCGGTGGGTCTTTCCAAATATCCAACTCCGTGGTCTCGTCGAGTTTCACTTCGCCAAACTCAACCGAATAGGGTGGAGCGTTTTCACATTCGTAATCTACTGTAACCTTGCGAAGCAACCACTCGTCCTTTTTTGGCCCGATCAGAGCCAACGAGTGCGCAAAACTATTCACTTCAAATCCACCCTCGAACACCTCTCCCGTTCCGGTTCCGCCGGAAACGTTTTCAAAGGGAATCTGGTGACTATTGATATTGAACAAAACGAGGCCTTCCATCCCCGGGTCTCCCGTTTCGATTCGAATCTTAAACTGATTCAGTTTCGGCATAGTTCGTCCATCCCTCAGAAGTAGGGGTTCAGTCCCGCTGTATGGTCGGTTTCATCGAAAATGGCGCCAACCTGGGGAACAAATTTACGAAAAGAGCCGTGGATACCCTGCTTCAGTGTTACATCGGCGGCGCTACACCCCTGGCACCCGCCCCCCATCTGAATGGTGATCGTATTCCCTTTGACCTTTTCCAGGGTGATGCGTCCACCATGCCCTGCTACTCCGGGGTTCACCTCTTCGTCGATGGCTTTTTGGATTCCGTGACGGACCGCCTCCTCCGACGGCATTTCATTAACGATCGTCTCCGCGATCAGGTCCCCTCCCTCTTCCAGAGCCTCGCGGATGGCGGCTCCGATTTCTGCCCCCAGTGGTTTCCAATCGAATATGGTTTTATCCTTGCGCGTAACCGTCACAGTCGCCTCATGGATGAGGACCGACTCCACGTCGTCAAGGCTGAATAATCGTTCTGTCAAAGGCGACCCGGCGGCACTTTCAAAGGTGGGAAACCACCAGGAATAACCGGGAAGCAAAGGTCGGTTAACCATGAACAGGCATTGGTCACCGGTGGTGGATGGCTGGGCACGGATCAGAACTTTTTCAGGGTCGTCGGGAGGGAAAAGGTCGTTCGAAGCAACCGGAGCGCGGATCACCCGGCGTATCACTGGTGCCTCGGTCTTATTGGGAGGATGCTCTGGGTTCGTGACGAGGGACTCAATTGGGGAATCCTCCGTTCCGGCGACGGGAGACGTCTCTTCAAGCTCCCCACCCGACCCCGAAAACATATTCTTTATGTTCTTAATGAAATTCACTATCGTCCTAGAAATGGTTCACAGTACACGGCCAAGCAATGTACCGTCTATGAAGATGCAGATGGCCCCTGAAACGTTGCAAGAAACAATGACCCAAAAGTTAAGTTTTTGACGCCACCAGTGCAATGCGGTAAGGGAAGTGCCGATGCACTTCGAACTGTTTAACGCCTGCCTCACGCGCCATCTCCGCCATTTCCTTCGGAGTGAAGGCGTTCATCACCGAAACGGGGCCATCATGCCGGGTGAGACGGTTTTTCGTCACCAGGCGGGTGAGAATGAAAATCGATATATAAGCCACGCGACTCCGATGCAGGTCGTTGATAATGAACCCACACCGCCCCATAAAATCAGCCGCACGTAAAATACCGATCGCCTCGTTACGTGAAAAGTGGTGCAGGGAAAGCGAGTTGATGACAAGATCAAAACTGTTCTCGCCGAATGGCGGTGAGTGGACATTTCCCTGAACCAGATCAATTTCTGGGTAGCCGCAGATCCCTTCGCGCGCGTAATTCAGCATTTTACGGTTTATGTCAAGTGCGGTGACCCGTACTGGAACCTGACGCCTACGCGAAAAATCGACAATGGCAACGGGCTGGTCGGCAGAACCTGTGGCCAAGTCCAAAATCGTGAATGGCCTCTCTGACCGATGACTTTTTAGAAAGGAACGGATGTGGTGAAGGAGAACGCGGTACCCACTTAGATAGCGATTGACCCGGCGCACATCAGACAGGCTTTCCCGGACTTCATCAAACGGCGCTTCATCGAGGTCGAGCAGTTCTACTCTCAGGTTACGCGGGGGGGGAGGAAATATCATGGAGCGCGCCCGGCCAGCGAAATCAGTCCTTAAAGAAAAAATACAGTTCGCTTTGGGAAATCTTTTTTTTCACCATGTTCTGCGCGATTTCCCGGAAAATGCCCCGCGTCATGGGGATGGCGATTAGAAGCCCCAGGAAATCGGTGATCACCCCGGGGGTAATAAGTAAAACGCTGGACACAACCATCACCGCACCGTTGAGCACGTCGTCTCCGGGAACGGTGCGCGATCGCAGGTGCCATTGCATCTTTTCAATATATTCGTTGCCCCAGCTTCGCCCCAGAACCATGCCCAACAGAAACGTGAACATACACCAGGAGATCGTATTCAGAATGCTGATGTATCCGCCCACCACCTTCAAAAGATATAATTCGATGGCCGTTCCCATCGCGAAAAAAGCTCCGGTCGCTAAAGACATAAAACGATTTCCTTAAGGTAATTGGGAACTAATTTTACACATTGAAACACCTGCAACGTCCATCCCAAAACCGCATCAACATATCACGCCCCAACCACCTGTCAACCCTCTGCACCGCTTCCAAAAAAACAGAACTATTTTTTCCTCGACTTTTGCTCTTCCCAATTTCGGGTCGCTTCTTCCGCATTCATGAGCTGGAAACACTGACGGTTGAGAACGGGATGAACCGTAAAAATGGGTGTATTAAAAGGGATAAAGGCGCTGTCTGTTCCTGGACTGAGCTGGAGGTGCATGTTGACGAAATTAAAGCTCAACCCCTCCTGCCAGGGTTCCTTGGATGATTCGACATAAGCCGGAATCTTGTCGGACGCGTGTGTGCGGGTCATCAGGCCTGACCCTCCCTGCAACCCGTACTCATGCAAGTCCGGGGCGCCCTGGACCAAAACGGATACCTTTGAAGCATCGAACCAGATCTTAAAATTGCAAACCACCTGGAGGAAAGCCCCAAGACTCACTGTCCGTTCCAGCACGGCACGCGGATAACTAAATTCGAGTGGATTCTCTGGAGATGGGTCCCCAAACTGGTACTTGAACTCGGGTTCCTTAACCCGAGACGCAGAGACAAATAAAAGGTTGGGATCGTCGAGATCAATCGGAAGAACTTCCCCGTCATTGTAGCTTAAGAGCTTGTCCCTATCGTAAGCCAACGGAAACGAATACCCTGTCTTGGAGTAATAGACACGCACCCCTGCCTCCAATGGTTCTTCGGCCTTGCGGGTGATTTTGAGATCAAACGGAAGCATCAGGTGGAACGCATTGGCGCGCGAATTCATGAATGGTCCACAGGCACCAGGAAACTCGCGATGCACATCTTCATTATTCGGCTCAAACTTGCGCGCTCCGCCCGTGAAATGCTGCCCTGCCTTAGCTTCCTTCGTTAGGTGGTATTTTTTTTGGTAGTAGGCTCCCGCCCTTTTCTGCGCAACGTCGAGAAAATAATCGGGAACATCAGTCTGCACAATCAGTAACTGCTTGTCGATGGGTTGTCCGGCCGGACGCATCGCCTCGTTATAAATCTCGAGTTCCGCCTTGGTCTTACGGATATCATAATCCAACTGGCGCGCCAGATCCGGATTAGAGTATTGAGTCCGGTCCAGCAATTCTTTTGCCCGTTGCAGGAGTTCGAGTTTCTGGGTATAGCGTTTCGGTTCGGGGGCAAATGCCTGAATGACCGCCATTAAAAGATTGAACTGCTCCTCAGGTAACAGGCCCAACCCTTCGATGTCATGTTCCTTGATGAAGGTGAACGCCAGCGCACCGAAGCATTCTTCGCGACGAATGCTCAAGGTCAAAAGATAATTGACGTAACCGCGTGCTTCCTTTAAATCCATACTGAAATACCTCTAAGTTGCAGTTTCAGCGCGCTGGCCTATTATCGCTAGGAATTCCCCTAGTTATAATGGGAAAATGCCTGATAATATTGCATTTTATCGGTAAACAAACAAGAAAAAATCTCGGGGCCACGATCAGAGAAAACGTCGTTATAAATGTTTTCACTTACTCAAAAAATATTGAACGAGGGGTCCCTCACGCACGGAGACCTGAACAACAAATTTCTTTCCCTGAGTGGACGAAATGGCCGAGTGAGAGGTGTTTCAATATTCCTCGTAATCTAGTGCTAATTACTCACCATCAATTTCTACGACGCCTTTAGCGGTAACCAGAAAATCAACTAAGGCATCGAGGTGTCCGGGCAGGAGAAACTGCTCTGTGTTTTGTTTGTTTGCATTGTCCTCGCGGTGGACTAGGAAGAAAGTGTCCTTGAACCGCTGCTTTTCCGATTGCGAGGAGAAATCGAAGGCTTCAGGTAACGAACCACCTTTGTTGCCACCCACGCCTTTAATCGAGTGGCAAAACAGGCAGTTATCCTCGAAGGTTTTTAATCCTACAGACGCTGGTGAGCCTTTCTTCACGGCGTGGTTCAGCGGCGCATAGTAATTCGCAAGTTTCACAAAACGCAGTTTACTGATGTTGGCGGCGAGGAACCGCTCTACGAACGGAGCGTTCTTTCCATTCGGCACCACGATGAGAAGCGGGTTGAGCCAGTCCGGCCGGTCCGACCCATCCGCCAGTTCAATTTTCATTGCCAGCTGTAGGTCATACTGGCGAATATCGGCAACCGAAACGATGGCCTGATAATCATCGACACAATCGAGGAGCACCGCATCTGCGTCGCCTCCCGGATCAAACTGATCCAGAACCTCGGTAAACGAAATCACCTGGAGCCGGGAGTTTTTATATCCCATAGCCCGGTCAAAGTAAGTGCTCGAAACCCACCGCCTCTCCAGACCATCCAGTCCATCCGCTGTCATCCCCACCCCGGTGCAGGCAGTCACTAAAGCCCACAGGGAAACACACGCCCAGTATGCGGGGCAAAACATTTGTTTCACTTTCCAAAACGGGATATGATGACGAGAGTGGGAAGTTTTCATTATCTCAACCCTTTCTCTGGCGGGAAATACGGGCGGAACGTGTCGCTGAGCCCCTTGAACGCCCCACTTTAAACCACAGACCTCACTCTATCATGGACTCGAATTCGAGCGAATTGAAAATCACCCCGGAGAAGATGGACTTCCGTGCCTATTCCATCTCTTGGAATCTCACGAAAAGGTGTAACCTCAATTGCGATCACTGCTATCTGGACGCAAACTTCCGAGGCGGATTCCGCACAGATGAATTGAGCACGGACGAATGTCGGAGAGTGATAGACCAGATCGCCGAGGTTAATCCCAATGCCTTCCTCATCCTCACGGGCGGCGAGCCCTTGTTACGCCCGGACATCTATGACCTCATCCGCCACGCTGCTGAAAAAAAGTTCATGGTAGTGCTGGGCACCAACGGAACACTCATCAACAAAATCAACGCAGAAAAGATCAAGGCAGCTGGAGCCCATGGCGTAGGCATCAGCATCGATTCGATGGACGCAGCAAAACATAACACGTTCCGCGGCGTCCCTTTCGCATGGGAACGCTCAATGGAAGCGTTCGACGTCCTCAACGAAGTCGGTGTCGATTTCCTTGTCCAGATGTCAGTCTCGGACATGAACTACAGGGAAATCCCCGACGTGGTGGCTTTCGCTGAAAAGGCGGGCGCAATCGCGTTCAATCTGTATTTCCTGATCTGCACAGGACGCGGTCAGGGCAACACTGACATCTCCAATGCCGCCTACGAGGAAGCGCTGAAACTGCTCTATGAACAGCAGATGAACTACAAGGGACGGTTGATGATCAACTCAAAATGCGCACCACAATATAAGCGAGTGGTTTATGAGAACGACCCTGATTCGGTATATACGCGCACATATTCGGGAGGGTGTCCGGCGGGCACCCATTACAGCAGAATCTCACCTGAAGGAAACCTCACGCCCTGCCCGTTCATCGAAGAAACCGTCGGCAATTTAAAAACCTCATCATTCAAAGACCTGTGGCAGAACGCACCACTTATGGTGCAGTTGCGCAACCGCAATCAGTTGGAAGGAAGATGTGGAACTTGTGAGTTCTCCGCCATGTGTTCCGGTTGCCGCGCGCGGGCCTTTGCTGAGACGGGAAACTACATGGCCCAGGACCCATCTTGCGATTACGAGCCAGGAAAACACGGCGGCAAGGAGATCACACTCAAGATCGAGGATACGCTTGGACTCGAGGTGGAGTACCACACAAGCTGGACACCGGAAGCGAAACAAAGGCTGGAGCGCATTCCGTCATTTGCGCGAGGCATGGTGGTGAAAGGGATCGAGCGGTTCGCCGAAGAACGGAACATCACGGTAATCGACGAAGCTGTCGTCAAGAAATCGCGCGAAGAGATGATAGAAAAACGCGGCGCGATGTTCCCCTTTCTCAAGAAGTTCATCAATTCAGAAAAATGATACCAGCAGCACCTATTCGCGTCTCTGCATGAGGACGGTTTTTTCTGTTTCGTTCTCTATGACGATCCCTTCTTATAAAGGTCGCCGACACGGAACCCACCACGGTCCTGTTGATCGATCTGCGCCTGACGCGTATCTTCCACGTCCTGTTTCCCCAAAGCTTCGGATACTTCGATCTGGTAGTTTTTCACCGCACGGTACAATGGGTGTGTGATATCGAGTTTCAGGTTGGTGAGGGCGGCGGTGAAATCACCCTTGCCGTCGGGCGTGAGTTTACACACCAGCTCACCCGAGTCATCACTGCGGTGGACATCCGTCACTGTAAGAGGGGTTTTGTTTTTTACCTGGAACCCCATCTCTCTCAACAGGGTCAAAACTGCTCCGCGGCCGTAAACCCGGAGCGGGAGATGTTTCAAAAGCTCGGTCAACAATTGTTGCGCGTCCACCTAGTCTACCTCGAATATTTCAAATCAATTAAAAACTGACCTATTACAGAGCAAATCACCGATCATGTCACCTGTAAAATTCTCTTATTTGCCCGAGATTATTTCTTAATCGAGTCTGAGCACCCCCTCAACGAGCCTCATTTGAATCAACGCAAGGCGAGATGTCTCCGAAGACCGGTTACAAGTCACAACCTGGGTTGCCCCCCATATTTGTATCAGTATAAATACCAATTTCTTACTTAAAACCCCCAATCTCACAAACAGTTAAGCGGTTGACTTGGGCTAATTCCATCATCTATAATCGTCCGACTTCCCTGTTTTCTAGTTTTGATTGGATCATGACCACCAAATCACGCATGGCTGAAAAACCTAAATCCAAGTGTAATAATAGTTTAGAGTTGATCGGGTCGACACCCTTAGTTAGACTAAATAGTGTTGTTCCACCTAATGGGTCCAATATTTACGCCAAGCTGGAGTTTTTAAACCCCGGTGGCAGCGTCAAGGACCGAATCGCCCTGTCGATGGTGGAAGATGCTGAAAAGCAGGGGGTTCTAAAACCCGGTTCTACCATCATCGAGCCCACCAGCGGTAATACAGGGATCGGTCTGGCGCTCGTCGGCGCGGTGAAGGGCTACAACGTCATACTCGTTATGTCGGAGAACATGAGTACCGAGCGGCGGATGATCTTGGAGGGTTTTGGAGCAAAGGCTGAACTGAGCCGTGCCGAGTTCGGCATGGAAGGTACCATCGAGCGGGCGGAAGAGTTGGTGGCGGAAAACCCTGACTACTTCATGCCACAACAGTTTAACAACGCCGCTAATCCTGAGGTCCACCGACAAACGACCGGACCTGAAATTATTTCCGCCATGAATGGCGAACCGGTGCACGCCTTCGTTGCGGGCATTGGCACCGGGGGCACAATCACAGGCTGCGGAGAAGCTTTGAAGGAGCAATTCGACGACGTCAAGATCGTCGGTGTTGAACCAGCAACCTCAGCCGTCCTTTCGGGAAAAAATCCTGGCCCCCACAAGATCCAGGGAATCGGAGCCGGGTTCAAACCGAAAGTGTTGAACATGGAAATCTTAGATCGCATCCTCCCTGTCAGCGATGAGGATGCTTTTACATTTTCGCAAAGGTTGGCGAAGGAAGAAGGCCTCCTGTTGGGGATATCTTCGGGAGCCGCTACCTGCGCCGCCTATCAAATGGCAGAGGAGTTGGGACCCGGCAAGAACATTGTGGTCATCCAACCCGACACCATGGAAAGATATTTTAGTTTTTTAAATCACTTTTAAAGGAACAAGCTAGATGGGGTACGTTAAAGGATTGCGCTGTAAAGAATGTAAAAGGGATTTCCCAAAGGAACCGATTCACGTCTGTGAGTTTTGTTTTGGTCCACTGGAAGTCGATTACGATTACGAGGAAATTGGGAAACGAGTCACCCGAAAATCCATTCAAGCGGGTCCCCCGTCCATGTGGCGTTACAAGGAACTGATGCCCATCGACGAAGACCACAAGGTCGGCGAGCATGTCGGCTTCACCCCGTTTGTGCGCGCAAAAAATCTGGGTAAGGCTCTCGGGCTCAACAATCTATATGTAAAAAACGATTCGGTCAATCATCCCACTTTTTCGTTCAAAGACCGGGTCGTTGCTGTGGCGGTTTCCAAGGCAATAGAATTTGGGTTCGACACTATCTCCTGCGCATCCACTGGCAACCTGGCTAACTCTGTCGCCGCTCACTCGGCGGAAGCCGGGCTGAAAAGCTATATTTTCATTCCCGACGGACTGGAAGCGGGAAAAATTCTCGGGACCCTGATCTACGGAGCTCAGTTGATCGCCGTAAATGGAAGCTACGACGATGTCAACCGACTGTGCAGTGAAGTCGCCGCACATCACAAATGGGCTTTCGTCAACATTAATATCCGCCCTTATTATGGCGACGGATCAAAATCGTATGGATACGAGATCGCTGAGCAGCTGGGCTGGAGAACACCAGACAATGTCATCGTTCCGGTTGCGGGTAGTTCGCTCATCACCAAGATCTGGAAAGCGTTTCATGAGTTCCAAATGCTTGGCCTGCTCGACGGCAAGGTCCAGACCAAGGTATTCGCCGCACAGGCCACCGGCTGTTCGCCCGTCACCACCGCCATCAAAAACGGTACTGACATCATCAAGCCGGTGAAACCCAACACCATCGCCAAATCCATTGCCATCGGGAATCCAGCGGACGGATATTACGGAGTAAGGACCGCCAATGAAAGCGGCGGCTATGGTGAAGATATCACCGATATGGAAGTCATCGAGGCAATGAAGCTTCTGGCGGAGACGGAAGGGATCTTCACCGAAACGGCTGGCGGCGTTACCGTAGGCGTCACGCAGAAACTGGTTAAACAGGGGCGCATCAAACCCGACGAAACTACGGTGATCTGCATAACTGGAAACGGACTTAAAACGGTGGAGGCGCTAGAAGGACATTATACCGCCCCTACTGTAATTGAACCGAAGCTAGATAGCTTCGAAGACGTGTATTCTAACAGTGCAACGGTTTGAAGGAGAACTAAAACATGGCAGTTAAAGTAAGAATCCCCACCCCTCTGATGAAGCTGACTGATAACCAGGCAGAAGTGACGGCCGAGGGTAGCACCATATCCGAAATACTCAACAATCTGGAATCACAGTTCAACGGTATCAAGGAACGAATCTGTGAAGAAAACGGCTCGCCCAGACGGTTTATCAATGTCTACCTTAACGAAGAAGATATTCGTTTTTTGGATGGCGAACGCACTGCCGTCAAGGACGGAGACGAAATTTCAATTATTCCGGCCATCGCCGGTGGAACAGGAGCTCGATGATCGATTTCACCGACGAACAGATCGAGCGGTACAGCCGCCATATCATTCTTCCAGAAGTGGGCGGTCAGGGTCAGCAGAAGATGCTGGAAGCCAAGGTTCTACTCCTGGGAGCCGGCGGGCTAGGATCGCCTGCCGCCTATTACCTCGCAGCTGCTGGTATCGGCAACCTGGGTATCATTGATTTCGACCGGGTTGACCTTAGCAATCTGCAGCGACAGATCATTCATTCCACGAAACGGATCGGTATGCTCAAAACCGAGTCCGCTAAAAAAACCATCCAAGACCTCAACCCGGATGTCAAGGTCACCCTATACAACGAAAAACTCGATTCGAAAAACATCATGAAGTTGATCGACGAGTATGACTATATCGTTGATGGGTCGGACAACTTCCCGACGCGCTATCTGGTTAATGACGCCTGCGTGATAACAGGAAAAACCATCATACACGGCAGTATTTACCGGTTTGAAGGACAGGTCACTGTGTTCAAACCCGGCGACGGCCCCTGCTACCGCTGCCTGTACCCAGAACCCCCGCCTCCGGGAATGGCCCCCAACTGCCAGGAAGGCGGCGTGCTAGGTGTGCTCGCCGGGGTCATCGGCAATCTGCAGGTGGTCGAGGTACTTAAATTGGTCTTGGGAATTGGCAAACCGCTCATCGGCGGATTACTCATCTACGATGCTCTGAACACCGAGTTTCGAAAACTAAAATTAAGGAAGGATGTTGACTGCCCGGTCTGTGGCGAGAGTCCAACCATCAAGGAATTAGTTGATTATGAAGAATTCTGCGGACTGCCGCGGTGACTTGCTTGAGAAATTAAGGTTATTTCATTTTTTTTGAGACGGCTCTCTGTAATGGAATCTAGACCAGTATGTCCAAGCTGAAAATGAAACTCACACTCCCAACCGAAGTTCAAACACCCAGTTGTCCGGTAATCACCAGTACCGGGGTGCTCAAGAGCATCGGCAATACCCCTATCATCCGCATCAAAAAACTGGGGCAGGAATTCAAGGATATTACCATCCTCGCCAAGGCGGAATGGAAAAACGCCGGAGGATCGGTCAAGGCTCGTCCGGCCTTAAAAATGATTGAGGATGGGGAAGAATCCGGCGAACTGACCAAAGACAAAATCATCCTCGATTCCACTTCTGGAAATACGGGAATTGCCTACGCCCTGATCGGCAAGGTAAAAGGATATAAAGTAAAACTGGTGATGCCCGCCAACGTCTGCAAAGAACGCAAGGGCCTCATGGCCGACTTTTACGGTGCCGAAATCGTTACCTCTAGCCCGTTCGAAGGATCAGACGGAGCCATCATTCTGGCTCAAAAAATCTATGCGGAAAATCCGGACCTCTACTTCATGCCGGATCAGTACAACAATGATTCAAACTGGAAGGCACATTACGAAACAACCGCCAAAGAAATATGGACGCAAACCGATCACCGGGTTACCCACTTCATCGCCGGAATCGGCACCGGGGGGACCATTATGGGCGCTACTCGCAGGCTGAAGGAGTTCAACCCGGATATCCAGTGCTTCGCCATGGAACCTTACGAAGAACTGCACGGACTGGAAGGACTCAAGCACATGGCCAGCTCAATCGTTCCCGGAATTTATGACGAATCCATTCTCGACGGTAAAATCAGTGTCTCCACTGAAAACGCCTATGACATGGTAGAAACTCTGGAAGAGGAAGAAGGTATCCTAGTTGGACACTCCTCGGCAGCAGCGCTGTGCGGAGCTCTGGAGTTGGCCAAACGCGTCAAAAAAGGTGTCATCGCCACCATTTTTCCTGACAGTTGTGACCAATGCTATATCAATTTTGGAAAGTTTAAAGAATACCTGGAAGAACACCACTCCCATAAACTGCCCAAAGCCAACGGGTAAAGCACATTTAATAATCATCAATGAGTAGTAGTGCGACATTCATACGGTTACCGCGAGAATGTTCCCTTTCATTGAGAATTATTGGTTGATGGTTATTTACTGATCATGCCTCGCTTTCGAAAGCACCTCTTCATCTGCAACAACAAACGCGAAGAAGATGATCCGCGTGGCGACTGCTCCGCACGCGGAGCCTGCGAACTGATCGATTACGCCAAAGAACGTATTTCTGAAATAGGCTTGAAAGGACAAGTGCGAATCAATAAGGCGGGGTGTCTCGATGCCTGCGCCCAGGGCCCATCAATGGTCGTCTACCCAGACGATGTCTGGTACGCCCCAAGAACCCGAGAAGACATTGAAGAGATCATCTCGGAACATATCCAAAATAACCGGATCGTGAAACGGCTCGCCATCGTATTCAAAAAAAAGAAATAAGGGCAGGGTCTATGAATGGAAGTAATTTTGGCTATAGCCCATTTTTTATTATGTTTAACAGGGTGTTTAACAAATGAAGGTAAGAACTGCAAACACTCTCATACGAGTTTTAAATTACTAATTTTTTTATGAGGTCCCAATGTCTGGAATGAAAACTTTGTTTGGTCTAAGCATGCTTATTTTCGGTCTAACCTTTGCGGGCTATGCCGTTGCTGATAGTGGTGGGCTTACTAAAATTGATGTGAAAGTAGGTACAGGAAAAGAAGCGACTCCGGGTAAGATGGTGAGTGTTCATTATACGGGCTGGCTTTTCGATAAATCCGCCGCAGATAATAAAGGTAAAAAATTTGACAGTTCCCGTGATCGTCCGGGCAATTTCACTTTCCCATTAGGGGAGGGGCGGGTCATCAAAGGCTGGGATCAAGGCGTGCAGGGCATGAAAGTGGGTGGGCAACGGACTTTAATCATTCCCCCATCTATGGGTTATGGCGCACGCGGTGCCGGCAACATTATTCCACCCAATGCCACTTTGGTTTTTGATGTCGAATTGATGGGGGTTCAATAAGTAAGGGCAGGAATTTTCTTTTCCGTTCGTGGAACAGAAATCTCTTTTTGATCTTTTCCGTTTTTTCACAACCCAAGATCCATCTTAGAACTCAGCTAGCGGCCTGCAAGTCATGCAGCTTACGGTAAATCCCCTCTTTCCGCAGCAGTTCCTTCTGCGTACCAAACTCGGCAATCGTTCCTTCCTTCAACACCAGAATCTTATCGACGTGCTTTAGCGTCGACAGGCGATG
>CAJWLY010000005.1 GCA_913043155.1 uncultured Nitrospinaceae bacterium
GACCACCGGTGTCGATAGCTTCCTGCCCTCTCACCAGTCCGTCGGTTGAGTGCATCGAAACAGTACGAACCGCATCGTCTCCCAGATGCTGAGCAACCTCGCACACAATGGTTTCATCTTCGTCCTGCGGGCTTTTAAGATTGATCGCGTTATAGAGTGCGGGCAGTTCACTCCCTTTAAAACTCATATCCACAACGGGACCCATCACCTGAATGATACTTCCTTTGTTCATTCCCTTCCTACCTCCCAATAGCAGTCATTAGCATGATCAGGCCTTGAGTGCCTCGGCCCCGTTTACAATTTCAATTAATTCTTTAGTGATATAGGCTTGGCGTGCCTTGTTATAAGTCAGAGTCAGGCCATCGATCATGTCCCCGGCGTTGCGGCTAGCACTGTCCATCGCCGTCATCCGCGCTCCGTGTTCGCTGGCGGTGGACTCCAGAAACGCACGGTACACCTCGACCGTCATGTATCGTTTCAGCAGAGTTTCAAGAATCACTTCCTCCTCCGGTTCGTAGATATAATCCACAACGGAAGATTTCTCCTTACTTGTGTCCAGTTTTTCCGGAACAATGGGTAGAAGCTGTTCAAGAATCACTTCCTGCTGCATAACGGATTTAAACTCGTTGTACACCATATAAACCCGATCAACCGCTTTTTCGACGAAAAGCGATGCGAGGGTATCACTGATCTCGCCCACCGTGAGATAGTCAAAATCGCGGGTCCACCCGGAATGGTCATGCAGGATTTCGGTGGCGCGGTTTTTGAAAATATCATTTCCCTTTTTGCCAGCGGTGATAAGCTGAATCTGCTTACTTGCGTTCTCATTGATGACCTGTGCGGTCTTCCGAATGATGCTTCCATTGAAACCACCGCACAGCCCTCGGTCTGCGGTAACAACTAAAATAAGCCAGCGATCCCCTTCCCTGTCGTCAAGAAGTGGGTGTAAGTCCTGGTTGCATCGTGCAGAAAGGTGGTTGAGCACCTCCATCATTTTGATTGCGTAAGGGCGGGCCGCCATGATGGCTTGTTGCGCCTTGCGCAGTTTGGAAGCGGCGACCAGCTTCATCGCCTTGGTAATCTGCTGGGTGTTTTTGACACTCCTTATCCTTCGTTTAATGTCTTTAAGATTCGGCATATTTCCAAAAAAAGTTCGCCCGTGTTACACGGGGTTTCGTCTAAAATTCCACCCTGGGTATCGAAATATCCCCTGCCCAAGGTTGAAGCATGCTACCCATACGGTTCTCTAGAACTAGAACAACTCTTTATATTCCAGGATAGCGGCTTTGATTTTTTCCTCTAGCGCATCGTCCAGTTTCTTTTCTTTTTCGATCGCATCGATGATGTCTTTGTGTTTCTCATCAACGAAGTTCAACAATCCTGCTTCGAACTTCTTGATGTCCTCAGCCGCGATGTCGTCTACCAGTCCGCGAACGCCCGCGAAAATTGCGATGACCTGTTGTGCCACCGAGAACGGTTTGTACTGGTCCTGTTTCAAAAGCTCAACGAGACGCTCGCCACGGAGCAGCTGGGCCTGGGTTGCAGCGTCGAGATCGCTTCCGAACTGGGCAAATGCCGCCATTTCACGGTACTGTGCGAGGTCAAGACGCAACTGACCCGCCACTTGTTTCATCGCCTTGATCTGCGCCGCGCCACCGACACGGGACACGGAAAGTCCGACATTGATCGCCGGTCGCACGCCGGAGAAGAACAGGTCGCTTTCAAGATAAATCTGACCATCGGTAATGGAAATAACATTCGTAGGAATGTAGGCGGAAACGTCGCCCGCCTGCGTTTCGATGATGGGCAAAGCCGTGAGGGACCCGGCTCCTAAGTCGTCGCTCACCTTGGATGCCCTCTCGAGAAGCCGAGAGTGCAAAAAGAATACGTCTCCTGGATACGCTTCGCGTCCGGGCGGACGCCTGAGAAGCAGGGACAACTGGCGGTAAGCCGCAGCCTGTTTGGACAGGTCATCGTAAACGATGAGACAATGCTGTCCATTATCGCGGAAATATTCACCCATGGCGCACCCTGCGAAGGGAGCGATGAACTGCATCGGCGCTGGCTCGCTGGCCGAAGCGGAAACAACGATGGTGTACTTCATTGCGCCATGTTCTGCCAGCGTTTTTACGACACGGGCCACAGTGGACCTTTTTTGTCCGACCGCCACATAAACGCAGAACATGTTCTGGCCCTGTTGGTTGATGATCGTATCAATAGCTACGGCGGTTTTGCCGGTTTGCCGGTCACCGATGATCAGTTCGCGCTGACCACGTCCAATCGGGATCATGCCATCAATAGCCTTGATACCGGTCTGCATCGGTTCGTGCACTGATTTTCGGGAAATCACACCGGGGGCAATTCGTTCAATGGGGCCGGACTGGGAGCTCTTGATGGGACCTTTACCGTCGATGGGCTGACCCAGCGCATCAACCACGCGTCCCACCATTTCGGGGCCGATGGGTACCTGCATGATGCGTCCCGTCCGCTTAACCTCATCGCCTTCCTTGATATCGTTATCAAATCCGAGAAGAACGGCTCCGACGTTATCCTCTTCCAAGTTCAAAACCATTCCCGCCAAGCCCCCGGGAAAATCAAGCAGTTCGCCGGCCATGGCCTTCTCCAGACCGTAAATGCGGGCGATACCGTCTCCGACGGAGATTACCCGACCCGTCTCCTTAAGCTCGATACCTTCGTCGAATCCCTGAATCTGTTTCTGGATCAGGGAGCTAATTTCATCAGCACGCAAACTCACTTAAGCTACCTCCTCTTTTTCAATCATTCGTTTCAATACGGCCAACCGGTTTGTAATGGTGGCATCGGCCACCTGGTCGCCCACGCGAAGCTGGATCCCGCCAATTAGCGACGTATCCTCGCTGGCTTCGATCAGCACAGTTTTACCCAGAATGCGGTTGAGGCCCGTCTTGAGTTGGTTGATATTGGCCTCAGTCAACGGGTGAGCTGACGTAACGTGTACGCGGACCTGGTTCAATCTTTCGTCAACAACCGCTTCGAAATAGTCGGCGATGTTTTTTAAAAAAAGAATTTTCTGCCGCTGGGTCAACATCGCCAACAGGTTGCGGACTACGTTTTCTACCTGCAGACGGTCGCAAAGCTCCCGCGCCAGCGCATTTTTCTTTTTTCCCGAAATACCCGGATGTGAAAAAAACCGCCCCAGCTGCCGATCGGCGTCAAACGTTTCGCGGAACGCCTTGAGGTTTCCCAACGCGCGGTGGAGCAGGCCCTCATCGTCTATGCTGGAGGAGAGCGCCTCTGCGTAACGCTTACTGATAACATTTTCAATCATAATAACCTGCCCCGATCAACTCAGGCTCCCTTACTGTCCATTTCGCGCAGGACTTCTTCGATGGATTCATCGACCAACCGCTTCTTGTCCTCATCGCCTAGAGATTTTTTAAGAACTTTTTCAGTCGCAGCGATAGTTAGAGCCGCCGTGTACCCACGTATCTCATTAAGCAGTTTGTTCTGGGCAATTTGAATTTCCTGCTCGGCATCGCTCTGCATTTGCCGAACCTTGGCCTGAGTTTCTTGGATTGTTTTTTCTTGGATCTTTTTGGACTCAGCGCCAGCCATCTGCACAATGGTGTTGGCCTTTTCGTGAGCGTTTTTCAGTTCCTTCTCCAGATCGGCTTTAAGTTCCTGCGCTTCTTGCCTCAGCTTTTCCGCATCGCTGATTTCAGTGCGAATCTTGTTCTCGCGTTCTTCCAAAGCCTCTAAAATAGGCGGGAAGGCATATTTCTTTAGCAAAAGGAAGAGAAGCGCAAAGGAAACCACGGACCAAAACGCAAGCGACTGAAATACTTCAATTTGTTCAAATTGTGGCATCGTATTTTTGTGTGATATAGGATTGGATCACTAATAAAATTTCTCTAAAAAGTGGTCCTACAGTAGAGATAAAACTTAAAAAAAATTATTTAATATTTCCCATTATGATGAACGCAAGAACCAACCCGTAAAGGGCAACCGCCTCCACCAGTGCAAATCCGATCCAGCAATACTTGGCAATCCGAGCCTCGGCATTGGGTTGCCGCCCAACCGTTTCAATTGTCTGGGCAAAAATATAACCGATCCCTATCGCAGCGCCGGCGAATCCCGCTGCACACAAACCCATCCCAATTAATGCTGCCGCTCCTAATTCCATGCTCTTAATCTCCTAAAAAAAAGTATAACCACTTTTAATGAAGATGGATCACATCTCCGATGTAAACACACGTCAGGATCGTAAAAATATACGCCTGAATAAAGGCAATCGCTATTTCCAACCCATTGATGATGATGGTAAACCCAAATGGCAGCCAGCCTATCAGCAGGGACGCTGACATAGCCAAACCGAACAAAACAGCAAGAATAGTATGTCCAGCAGTCATGTTGGCGAACAACCGCACCGAAAGTGAGATCGGGCGGGCCAGCATGCTGATGATTTCAATTGGGATCATCAAAGGGATCATTAATTTGGGAATCCCCGGAGGCACAAGAATACTTAAAAAATGACCCCCATGTTTGGCAAAACCTATAACCAGGGTCAAAACAAAAATACAGATGGCAAAAATCCCGGTCACCACGAGTTGACTGGTGATGGTGTACGACCCGGGAATCATTCCGATCAGGTTGCAGGCAAGAATAAAAAAGAACAGTGATGCAATAAAGGGGAAATACTTATGAGCTTCTTCTTTTCCAATAAACTCTTCCACCATATCCTTGATAAATACCAGCGCTAACTCTGCAACACTCTGAAGCTTCCCAGGAATAAGGCGGACCCCACTCTTCACTACCACCATGAACAGCCCAAACATAACAGCTAGCCCGGCCCACATGGCCAAGATGCCATTGTTAATAGAAATATCGATCCCCAGCAGGTTTAGGGGGATAAGTGTATGTAACTCAAAGTGGTGTAAAGGGTTTTCCATTTAAGCACTAATCCATTTCGTTGTTTTGTTTCGAATTTCCATTTTGGCTATCGTCATCTCCTGGAAATTGGGTTGCTTGAGCTGTTTTGTAAGCAGCCAAACACCCTGCGGCACCACCAAAAAACACGCCCAGAACCATCAGCCAAGGTTTGGTCCCCAAAAACCAGTCTAGAGCATATCCCATCACAGCCCCGACCAGTGTGGAAACAGTAAGTTCTGTTCCCAACCTGAACCCAACCCCTACACCTCGGCGTAAGTCGTTGCCTTCACTCATTCAGTTTGAATTTAGGAGATGAAAATAAGCCCTGCAGAGGAAAAGCGGGGCAGTGTAACATAAGAAAGCCAACTATCCAATCAGCTCTCACCCACTATCATTTTTCACCGATCTCTGTCTAAAATCCTTCCTAATCTTAAAGAACCGCTATGGAAAGATAAATTCCCCTGCACATAGCAGTTTAACGAGAAAATAAAATCCCCTGTCAAAAAAAGAACAACCCAGGATTAGAATCAATAAGGGAGGGCGCCAAAAGTCTCTTCGTATTCCTCGAGGGGCATCATGTCGATAGCATCCCAGGGGCACCCTTCTAGAAACGTGTCCATAGGACCTTTCGAAGTGCATTTCTTGCACCCGATACACAGCAGTGGATCAACCTCGATCCGGTTTGACCGCGGAGCGTCCGGATTCGTCACTTCGCTCATACAGTCCTCGACCGGACATTCCGTCAGACAGATCGGGGACCCGCCACAACCGGTGCAGGCATCATTGATCACAGCAAGAATCTTAGGTTTGCGCTTCCGCTGTCCGGTACGTTTTGTTTTCTCCGCGACGGCCACGACGACATCCTCTTTTTAAAAAGGTTGGCTCGTTTTCCACAAGCTCACGGCGTAAAACCCTTTTTTGACAAACTGGTTGGGATTAATACCAGAAATTAAGGGACTTTGCAATAATTACTCGCATCTTGAAATAATCGAACCCGACACCACCACCTCCCGCACTCTATAACCTCTGATAGGTTTAAATACAACCTGTTGCACGCTCATATTTAGAGAACTCCGCTTTCTACGCAGGCAAGGTTTTTCATTTGCAGAACGCATGACGGTGTATTAATATGAACTTGCTGAGGAGGGTGCATTCCCCCCTTCATCGCGACAACTTGTTGATCTATCATATTTTATCGACTAACCAAAGCAACCGTTCCAATTTCGAAAAAGAAAAGATGGATCGCCATAAACCGCCATGTCATTTTCGCGTATTCTGGGCCAAGACCGGCCCAAACATATACTTAAAAAGACCCTTCGCAACGGCTGTATCCCGCACGCCTATCTGTTCTACGGTCAGGAGAGCGTAGGCAAAAAACTCGCTGCCGTCGAACTGGCTAAGGCCCTCAACTGTGAGGTCTCCGGACCGGTAGATGGATGCGACGGATGCCCTTCCTGCCGCAAGATCGATGAACGCACGCATCCTGATTTTTTTCTACTCGAACCTGAAAAAAGCAGCCCTTCCGCACGGGACGCCATTCTCAAAATCGATGCGATCCGCGAGCTTCAGAAAAAACTGATCTACCTGCCCTACGAGGGGCAAACCAAAGTTGCCATCATTGATTCGGCAGAATGCATGAACCCCCAGGCAGCTAACTCATTTTTAAAAACACTGGAGGAGCCACCGTCCAAAACAATCATCATCCTCATCGCCTCCAATCCTTACCAATTGCTCCCAACCCTTGTTTCGCGCTGTCAGAGTATCCGGTTTTACCCGTTAGCAGTGGAAACCATTAAAAAAATCATTACAAAACAACTTGAAAGCGAAACGGGTGATGCGCAACCGGAGTTGCTGGAGTTGAGAGCCCAACGGTCGATGGGACAGGTTGCTCGCGCCATGGAAGAAGACCTTCTCAAAACCTCAGAATACCGGGGAGATTTGATCGGTCTAATAGAACAGGTTTCGTTTAAACGCATGGATCTAGCGTTTCAGTGGATTAGAACCTATGGGCGAAAAACAGACCGTCTTCAGTCGATCCTAGATGAACTTTTAAATTTGGTGCACGATGCGGCAGTGCTCAAAACGAATCGTAACCCTCGGGCGATCCAAAACAAAGACCTGACGCATCTACTGGAAAAGGTGGCAAACCAAAAATCTCTAGCGGCTCTTCTCGATATGTTCGATGCGGTCCACCGCACCAAAGTCGCCTTGAAGTACAACGCCAACGCACAACTTTCGCTGGAGAATATGTTTCTCAACTTTTGCGAAGCCGCATAGCATGCAACGGGAATCACTATGGATCAAACACTGACCGAAGAACAGGCGCAGCCTAGGAAAGAAAATAGAGGACCTCGTTTCCTCATCGGAATTCGTGTCGGCGACACCCTTAAATCGGAATTGTTCGATCCGGTTAAACTGAACCTTCGCGTGGGTATGCAGGTGATGGCGGAAACCAATTATGGGACTCAACTAGGCGTAGTTGCTTCTAATAAGGTCCCCAACTTAAGTAAAAAGAATAAGAAATTCCAGCGCGTACTCAGAGTCGCCAATGAAAACGATTTTCAGGCTCAAACGAGAAAATTGGACCAGGAAAAACGGGCTAAGGAGCTGTGTGCGAGAAAAATTCTGGAACTGAAATTGCCGATGAACCTAAGTCGAGTGGTTCATATCCAAAAGCTGAAAAAGACCATTTTTTTCTTCACTGCCGAAGGCCGCGTAGACTTCCGTCAGCTCATCAAGGAACTGGGATCCGGCCTACGACACCGTATCGAAATGAAACAGGTGGGCGTGCGCGACGAGGCCCGATCGATTACTGGCTACGGGGTATGTGGGGAAGCCCTTTGCTGTTCTAGTTTCCTTCAGGACTTCACTCCGGTCACCATCCGCATGGCCAAGGATCAGGGACTCGTCCTCAACCCAACCAAAATTTCAGGGGTATGCGGACGTCTTATGTGTTGCCTGCAGTATGAACATGAAATTTACAAAAATCTCATCAAAGACATGCCCAAGGTCAACCGCAAGATCCAGACTCCGGACGGGCCCGGCAAGGTCCTGAACAATGACATCCTGAAGCAAAATATCCTTGTCCGGCTCGACGATGAAAGTATAATGACCTATCCTTTAGACGAGTTGAGGGAGTTCCTGAAGCCAAAGAACCGGGAATAGTTTCCACCAAAAACCAAGCCTTCTTAAAAACCACAGCCTACGCGCTGAAAGCCCATTGGAAAAAAATATTAGGCGCTCTCCTACTGGATACTCGCAAAGATTCAATCGCTGGGATGGGTTCACTTTTTCAAAAACACCCCTCATCCCCTTCTAGAACGGGAGTGATGGGCTCCGACCTTTTATCAATTCGTAACATCTTTTAAAAAATGATCTGAGAAAAACTTAATCTTGAGAATCATCAAGTCTTCAAAATTTTCCGCTTCATCTGAAACCAAAAAACTCTCAATCGCTCAATCTCCATGAAAAGTTTAGGAAAAAAGTTTTTTCTCACAACACCTATCTATTACGTAAACGATGTCCCGCACATCGGGCACGCCTATACAACCATTGCCGCCGATGTGGTGGCGCGCTACAGGCGGCTCGAAGGGTATGAGGTGATCTTTCTCACAGGAACCGACGAACACGGACAAAAAGTCCTGCAAGCCGCGCGCGAACTCAAGGTGGAACCACAGGAACACGTCGACAAATTACACCAGCGATTCAAGGAACTTTGGCTGAGGTTCAATATCTCCAATGATGATTTTATCCGCACCACCGAAGAACGGCACAAGGCTCTCGTTTGCGACATCCTACAGCGGTTACACGACAAAGGAGAGATCTATAAGGATAGCTACGAGGGCTGGTACTGCATGCCCTGCGAACGGTTCTGGACAGAAAAAGACCTTATCCAAGGAAACTGCCCAGAATGCAAACGCAAGGTAGATAAAATCCAGGAGCACAACTATTTTTTCAAGATGGGGCAGTACCAGGATTGGCTGAAGAATTACATCCGAACGGACGAACGATTCATACAACCGGTGTCACGCCGTAATGAAGTGCTTGGTTTTCTCGACAAACCGCTCGGGGACTTGTGCATCTCGCGCCCGGTAGAGCGCCTCCCTTGGGGCATCCCCCTGCCCTTCGACAAAAAATACGTCACCTACGTCTGGTTCGACGCACTTATCAACTATATCTCCATTCATGGATCGCTCAACGAGATCAGGAGAAGCGGATTCTGGCCCGCAAACCATCATCTACTGGGCAAGGACATCCTTACCACCCACGCCGTTTACTGGTCCACAATGCTCAAGGCGATCGGACTCGATCCGGCGCTCAATCTTTTCGCCCATGGCTGGTGGACGGTGAACGGACAAAAAATGTCGAAGTCCATTGGTAACGTGGTGGAACCCAACAGGTTAATTGAACAGTTCGGCGTCGATGCCATTCGGTACTTTCTGATGCGCGAGGTACCGTTTGGGATGGATGGAGACTTTTCGCACAAGGCGCTGATCGGACGTGTCAATAGCGACCTCGCAAATAACCTGGGAAATCTGCTCAACCGAACGATTAATATGATGAAAAGGTATCATGACTGCATAATTCCCGAACCGACTGAACCTAATGAAGACGCTGATCTAAAAAATGAATTCCAAAAGGGAATCGACACTGTTCATAATCTTTATGACAGCCTGGCCTACAATAAAATTCTCGAGCGCGTCTGGCATTTGATTGACGTGACCAATAAATATATCGACCACCAGGGCCCGTGGACCCTGGTCAAGTCGGAGGACGGAAAAGAACGTCTCGCAACGGTCATGTACAACACCGCGGAGTGCCTGCGTATAATCGCGATCCTCGTTTATCCGTTCATGCCAAAAAGCGCCGAAACGATGATGCAACAATTGGGAATCGAAATTTCCATTAAGGAACAGGGGCTGGAGACAATCAAAACATGGGGTGGATTAAAACCAGGAACAAGGGTGCAGCCGGGAAACCAGCTGTTCCCACGCATTGAGGACAAAGAAGCAGAGAAACTTCTCGCTGCCGTAGAGGTAGCCGAAAAGCTGGACTCAAAAAAAGGAGCTGAAGTAATGGAAGAGGGAACTTCCGAACAGGTGAGCATTGACGAGTTCATGAAAATCGACCTACGAACAGGGAAAATCATTGCAGCAGAAAAGGTCGAAAAATCAAAAAAACTTCTGCAGTTAAAAGTAGATATTGGCAGCGAGGTGCGCCAAGTGGTTGCGGGTATTGCGGAATGCTACGAACCGGAACAACTGATCGGGCGAACCGTCATTCTTGCCGCCAACCTTAAGCCGGCGAAACTGATGGGCGTCGAGTCGCAGGGCATGGTGCTCGCCGCCAGTGAAGGCGGAAATATCACTTTGGCCGGATTCGATCTGGAACCAGGCAAAGGGATACGAGTGCGATGATCATAGATACGCATGCCCACCTCGACATGGACACATATGACGAGGACCGCTCGGACGTGATTCAACGCGCCCGCGACGGCGGGGTCGATTACATCCTTAACATTGGTTGCGACATCGAAAGCAGTCTGCGTTCGCGGGAACTGGCTGAGCGTTACGATTTTATTTACGCTACCGCTGGCGTTCATCCTCATGACGTAAAAAACATCAATGGACATACCTACGATCACCTCAGGGAACTGCTCTCGCACCCGAAGATGCTCGCGCTTGGGGAAACCGGCCTCGACTTTTTCAAGAATTACTCGCCCCAGGACCAGCAAAAGGAACATTTCCGCAAACAGATTGAGTTGGCGCGCGAAGTGGGTAAGCCCATCATCGTCCATAGTCGTGATGCGAATAATGACATCACCAGCATTCTCTCCGATCACTTCCCGAAAGATCGGTCCGCGCGATCAGGGATCTTCCATTGTTTCTCTGGAGACCAAGAACTGGCCGACCGGGCGCTAGAGATGGGATTCTACATCTCGTTCTCTGGTTCGGTCACCTTCAAGAAATCGGATGAACTGCGTACAGTGGCAAAAACAATCCCTGCCGATCGCCTGTTCGTCGAAACGGATTGTCCATTCCTCGCACCGGTCCCGAAACGCGGTAAACGGAACGAACCGTCCTACGTCAATCACATTGCCCAACGGATTGCCGAAATACGCGGGCTCACCGTTGAAGACCTTGCACGTACCACCGCCCTCAACTTCTTCGAACTGTTCGGCATCGGCAAGGAAGCTAAGACCGGGACCGTGTCTTACCAAATACGCAACTCACTCTATCTCAATCTGACGACACGATGCACCGCCGATTGCTCATTCTGTACCCGCTTGACGCGTCCGATCGTCCAAGGCTACAACCTCCAACTCGACCGAGAACCGACAACTGAAGAGGTGTGGGAATCGATCGACGACTGCACAAAATATGATGAAATTGTTTTCTGTGGATATGGCGAACCGACGTTGAGGCTCGACGTCGTCAAGGAAGTAGCAAAAAAAATCAAAACTGCAGGGGGACGCGTTAGGCTGAACACTAACGGACACGGCAACGCAATCAACAAACGCAATATCCTGCCCGAACTCAAGGGACTGGTTGATGCGATTTCAATCAGCCTCAACGCCGACACTCCTGAGGCCTACGATGAAATCGTCCGCCCCCTACCCGGCTTGCGCGAAGGCCTCTACGACAAGGTCAAGGAGTTCATCGAGGAATCCAAAAAATACATTCCGAAAGTGCAGGCCACCATCGTAACGCATCAGGACGGCGTCAATGAAACAAAATGTGAAGATATGGCCTGCAATGAGTTCGATATCGACTACCGGCCCCGACGCTACAACATCGTGGGTTAAGCTCTCCGTTTCATCTCGCACAGAGCCTCAAAAACGCAGAAAAAAGGGGGGACAAATAATGAACTGGATTCCTACAGGCGCGGTTTTCAGCGGGTTCAGCGTACTGCTTGGAGCAGTCGGGGCGCACGGACTCAAAAATATTCTCTCCGAACAAAAACTCAAGGCTTTCCACACGGCAACTCAGTACATGGGATACCACGGTCTAGCACTGATACTCGTCGGTATTCTTTGCCTGCATCTTGGAGCCGACAGGGCGAAAGCACTTAAGAAAGTCGGCATCCTGTTTCTGGCGGGTATTCTCATGTTCTCTGGAAGTATCTATATCCTCACCTTCGATGGGCCCCGTTTATTTGGTCCGGTCACCCCACTCGGCGGACTCTCCTTTATAGCCGGCTGGTTCACCTTCGCCTGGGTGATGCGTGGGCATTCCAATAAAAACTATAATCCCTAAAACCACCCTCAAAGGTGGATTTCGATTTACCCATTCTCTCGCCCCAGCCTTTTTCCTACAGGAGAGAAGATATCTTTGGAACGTTTCCGGTAGGAGTACCACACAAGCAAGGCCAATATTCCCGTGGCAGAGGCGGACGGGACAAGCGCGACACGATCCCAAGCCGGACGAAAATCAATCTCTCCTCCGATCTCACCAGTATAGTGCTTCAGCATTTCGGCATATTCGATCATGAGATGCACGGGATAAACGGTCTCGGTGCTCTCGGCCGAACGATGCACTGGCACCTCGAATGATTTTTCCTCACCGCCGCGAATGGTGAATCCCATCATCTGCCCAAACTCGTCCGCGACCAGTCCAGGGGGAAGAAGAAGCATCAGCCGAACATTTTTAAACGACGACGAGTTATTACGGAGAAAAATTTTTAGTAGCGATCCATCTCCCTGCCGGGTCGTTCGGATTTCTCCATCGATAACTGACTTCACTGGCTCGCGGAAATAAAATGAGTCGGTATGAATCTGCGTAAGTGGCGCTTCGTCTTTGGCGCCGGTTTTATATTCCGCCATAACCACGAGTGGGTAGCGTCCCGTTCTCAACACCGGCGGATGGTCGGTGTTCTCCAGCGTGACCCCCTGCCCCGGATCAAGTCTGACGATCTTATCCATCATCACCATGCTGTGATGAAAATGGAACATAGGGTGTACATCATAGAGCGGCTCACGTCCGTTATTCTTCACCGTCAAACGAACCCACACCCTACCGTCATCATCCACCAACGCCTGCGTGGTTAGTTGCAGCGGGGACGCCCACACAGAAGAGGAAAACCCAGCTGTTAAAAAAAACACCAGCAATAGACCTGCGCAAAGTTTCTCCATAGAAGGTGATTCTATCATGGTTTCACACGGAGCCATCTTGCTACCTGTCTATTGGGGCCGAAAATTGGTATACTTATCCAAACCGTAACACATGTAGGGGGTGGGTCATGGATGGCGCAATCGTTGCCCTAATAATACTGGGTCTGCTTCTCTTCAGCGCACTCAAAATTCTGCGTGAATACGAACGTGGTGTCATTTTTCTTCTGGGCCGATTCTGGAAAGTGAAGGGTCCGGGACTCATCATCGTCATTCCCGGAATTCAGAAGATGATCAAGGTAAGCCTGCGCACGGTAGTCATGGACGTACCACCGCAGGACATCATCACCCGTGACAATGTCACAGTTAAGGTGAACGCGGTTTTATATTTCCGCGTCATCGAGGCCAGAAAGGCCATCATCGAGGTCGAAGATTACCTTTACGCCACCTCCCAGCTTGCGCAAACAACGTTACGAAGTATCCTGGGCCAAAGCCAGTTGGACGATCTGCTTTCGAAGCGCGACGAGATCAACGCCCACCTACAGAAAGCGATCGATGAACAAACCGAGCCCTGGGGCGTAAAGGTCGCAAACGTGGAAGTCAAAAACGTCGACCTACCCCAGGAGATGCAGCGTGCCATCGCCAAACAGGCCGAAGCGGAGCGGGAACGTCGAGCCAAAGTCATCAACGCCAAGGGCGAATACGAAGCGGCAGAAAAACTGAGCCAGGCCGCGGACACCATCGGGGCGCACCCTCCGGCCCTGCAACTGAGATTCCTGCAAACCCTGCTAGACATCTCCACCGACCGCAACACCACCATGTTCGTGCCCATCCCGCTGGAATTGTTCGAGGGCTTTTCCAAACAGAAAAAGCCAGGCTCCGATGGCCTCTGACCATAACCCGCATCAGGCCCTCGAAATAAACTATTAGGGGCCCACCCTTACTTCCCTTTTGCTTGGGGTTTGCCAGAGGATGCATTAGAATAAATAAGGATACGATATTCATCGAGCCGCTCCAATGGAACCTCACGCCTTCATTGAGAATTTCCTGAACCGAGTACGCCGCCTGCATACGCGGACCCAGTTACTTCACGGGTTCAACATAATAATAGCTTATATTTCAATAAGTTATCTAACAGCCAACCTGCTGGCTTGGTTTTATCCCGCAGCCCATGAATGGTCCTGGTTGGTGGGAGCCCTGTTTCTAGGGGGATTGGGTTACATAGTCTTCCGCTACATCCTCCAGATCGGATTCGTGTCCTTTTCGCTTGACGATGCGGCGCTGTTGACGGAATTGCGGCACCCCCACTTAAACAATTCTCTCATCAATTCGTGCCAGTTGGCGCGTCGGCTGAAGCGCCCTGAAGCAAAAAAACAATCATCCCTGGAATTTATCCACGAACTGCACCGCCGTACCCGCCTGACCATCGAAGCAATCGATCCAAGATCGGTAATTGACCGGAGTGACTTGGTGTCAAGCCGCAACTGGTTTGCTGGGGCTTTAGGTTCGCTTATTCTTCTGGCGTTGTTTCTTCCCGATTTTCTAACACAGGGATACAACCGCTGGATGCCTCCCCCTAAACCGCACCAAGCCGCAATTGACAAATCGGTAAAACCAGACCTTTTGGAACCCACTGCCGCTAAAACTGCCTATGCGATCGACTCCTTGAGTCTGACTTTTCACTTTCCAGCGTATACGAGAATGAAGACAAAAACTGTAAAATCTTCTGACGGAAAGATCCACGTCCTTCCCGGAAGCGAGGTGAAAATTTCAGCCCGCACCAACCTCCCCACAACCGGGGGCGACCTGATATTTAACGGCAAGGACAACTTCGTCATGAGCATGGAGGATCCAGCGAACCTTAACGGACGCCTCCTTATAAAGGAAAAAGGCTTCTACCAATTCCGAATCAAAGATGCGGTTGGAAAAAAACATCTACTCGCGCAAAAGTATCCGGTAACGCTCGGCCAAGACCGCTCGCCCAGCATCGTTTTATTCCTCGCCAACCCAAAACCTGTTTACTTCAACACCGACAAGGTCCAGCTGTTTTATGAAGGGAGCGACGACTTCGGTATCGGGTCCGTCGAACTGGTGGCCTACATCAACGGAAAAATCCAGCGCTTTCCGGTCAAACGGTTCAAAGAACACGAGAAGGAAGCCAAGGGCGACTACACTTGGGCCCTATCGCAAATCGAGCTTCATCCGGGTGACGAGGTCCAGTACTACCTTGAGATTAAAGACAACGACAACGTACGAGGTCCGAACACCGGCCAATCCGAGGCATACACCTTCACCATTTTCGACTCAGCAAAAGAACTGGAGAGCTTAATCGCCTTACAGGAAGAGTTGACCGAGAAAATGATCGCACTCCTGGCAACGGGGCTAGTTAAAGGCGCGTCGCTAGATAACTCGGTCGATGATCCGATGCAGTGGGAAAAACTTTTCACCACCAGCACCGACGCCCTGATCGAGATCGTAAGCCTGGCCCAACGCATTCGCGACCGGGGAAAAACCATCGACCGGTTCCCGCAACCTTACCTCAACCTGCTCAATAACGTTGCCTCCGGTCTGGCACGCATTCGACAGGAGCAGATTGAAGCAATCAACCAGATTCGGGACACAATCCATAAACCAACGCAGGCAAAATTTGACTCCTCTTCCCCTTACCGCACCATCAACAACCGAATGATCGGTCACCTGGAAAACGATATTCTCTTCTTGGTCAAAATGACCAATCGGCAGAAGTTGGACCGGGTGGTGGGTCTGGAAGAGAAGCTCAACAACCTGACCCAAACCCTGCGCCAAGAGTTTGAGAAACTGAAGGACCGCAAAACCAAACCACGCCCAAACGAGTTGAAGAGCAAAATTAAACAGATACGCGACACCCTGCAAAAAATCATGGACCAGCTGGCCCGCCAGACCCAGTCCATGCCCGACGAATTTTTAAATTCGGCCGCCTTCAAACGCCTGAGCATGGACTCGTTCGCCGCTTCGCTGGAACGGATGATGGACATGGTGAACCGCGGCCAGTTCGAGGAAGCAATGGAGGAGTTGAAAAAAGTCTCTGAGGACCTGCAACAGCTAGCCAATCAATTCAACCAAGCACGGTCGGAAATGGACGACCTTCTCGATATGCAGATCGCGGAAGCGCTGGACGACTCCATCGAGAAGTTGGATAAGCTGGAAGCTCGACAACAGAGGCTGGTTGAAGACACCACCCAAATCAATCAGGAACTGAGGGAACAACAATCAAAACGGTTTGAAAAGGAGCTGGACAATTTCTTTAAAGAACTCCAACACAACGTAGATGCCATCCGCTCTCTTTTCAAAGAGGACGAAGAGTATCTCAACAGGCACCGTGTGATGAAGCAACTTGAAAAATTGATGGCTCAAGAAACAAAACTCAACCGAAAAATAAATGAACTAGGCCAGAAAACCGTCGATTCGAGCCTCACAGAGAGGTTGGATCAGAATTTCCAAACCCTCAACGAAGCGCGCAAAGAACTTTCCAAATTGACCCATGAAAAAGACTCTCTGCGTGTGAATGAGTTTCAGCGGTTCAGGGAAGGGTTGCCGCAGCTTATGAAAAAATACGACACGCTCCGAGAACTAGCCAGGTTGCGGGATCTCACCGAATTCGGCAACCTGTTCAAAAAAGCCTACCCCGAAGTGTTTCGCTGGCAAAATAACCTGCGCACCACGCCCAATCGGAGGGAGGACATTGGTGAACAATTGGACAACGACCTAAAGCAGGTCACCCGGCTCAACAACGAAATTTCAAAAAAGTTAGGATCGATGATGCGATCGATCCGCAAGAACTACGATTCATCCATCACCGAAAAACAAAAAAAGAAACTGGGACAAATGGCTCAACAAGAAAGTCAGATGCGCAAGGAAGTAGAGGAGTTGACACGCCGGTTTGACCGTTTAAACCAAGAAAACCCGATGGTCCCATCCCAGCTTTCGAAGCAGATGGGGCAAACGGGGCGTCGCATGAAACGCGCCGAGCGAAACCTCAAAGAACAGAATATCCGCGAAAGCATAGAGGCAGAAAACCATGCACTTAAGGGATTGCGCGAAACCCGTGATCTACTCAAGGAAATGAAAAACTCTAACGGCCAAGCCCAACAGGCGCAACAGAAAACACCGAACCGACTCGGCACTGGCAGCCGACTTGACTCACGGCGTGGTGGAGGAGCACGTATGCGGAATGAGCGCGTGCTGTTGCCTTCCGAAGATCAATATCAGGTACCCAGAGAATTTCGCGAGGAAATTCTCAACGCAATGAAAAAGCAAACGCCGAAAGACTATCAGCGCATGGTCATGGAATATTACAAGAACCTAGTGAAATGAAGCGCATCGTTTACATCCTGCTGGCATTATCCCTTGAGCTGACAGCCATCGGCCCGGCAAGTGGGACGCCCACAGCCACCCCCCCTGACGAAGTATTCGCCGGGTATAAGCTGATCGAACAGTGGCGCATTGAAGAGGCCGGTACCCTGGCCGAAAAATTGCTGGACAAATATCCCGAATCGGGAGACGCCCATTTCCTTAGTGCGCGGATCGAATTTTTAAGAGGAAACTATAAATACGCCAAAAAAATTCTCGGCCGCGTTGGGGACAACCACGCTCCAGTCCGCGAATTCAAAACACTGGTCCAGGACACCCATGATGCGACAAAATTGTTCATCTCCCGGGAGTCGGAACATTTCATCTTTCACTTCGAGCAGGGCCCCGATGAAATTCTAGTACATTACGCTGAAGAGGTTTTGGAAAAATCATATGAAGTCCTCGGCAAGCTCCTAAATTACTACCCTCAACAAAAAGTACTGGTCGAATTCTATCCTGACCGGAAACCTTTTTCCCGCATCTCTCCGCTAACGCTCCAAGACATCCTCACATCAGGCACGGTGGCGCTTTGCAAGTACAACCGCATCATGATGATCTCCCCGGGGTCCCTAGTGCGCGGCTATAACTGGATGGACACACTGAGCCATGAATACACCCATTACCTCATGACGAGAAAAAGTCGTAACAACCTTCCGCTGTGGATGCATGAGGGAATCGCAAAATTCCTTGAAGGGCGATGGCGAAATAGCGAAGAATACCTAACCCCCATCATGGAGACGATACTTGCAGGCGGATTGAACAACGATTACCTGATCTCCCTCGACAGCATGATGCCTTCGCTGGCCAAGCTAAAAACAACCGAAGACGTACAATTAGCCTACGCTGAAGTGTCGACTATGATTGAGTACCTAGCAGAACTCCGGGGGGATGAGGTGATCGCCGCCATTCTTGACGACTTGGCCGGAGGCGAACCGTTCGATTCAGCTTTTACAAGAAGGTTGGGCATGGATCTCGACGACTTTCAAAAAGAGTGGAAGCAATTTGCAAAGCAAAAAAATCTAAAAACCGTTCCCGGACTCAAAATTCCGGGAATTCGCTTCAGAGCTGATCGCTCTATAACAGAAGAGGACAGCAAAGAGTATCGCGAGGTCGGCGCACGCAAAACCCAGGACTTGACTTTTCTAGGAGACATCCTCAGGTCGCGAGACTTTAACCGGGCGGCGATCGTAGAGTATCGTCGTGCCATTGACCAAGCGAAAACCTTTTCTCCCATTCTGCACAACAAACTTGCGAAGACCTTTTTTCTGACACGAGAGTTTGATCAGGCCGAGGCACTCCTGAAAAAAAGCCTCAGTCATTATCCCATGTTCCATACCACCCTCTCTAGCCTGGGTGAACTCTATTTCGAAACCGGAAACATGGAAAAATCGCTCGACTTCTACGAACAAGCAGTGCGGGTCAACCCTTTCAATCCGTTCGCGCACATCAGGCTGATGGCAATCTACCAAAAGCTGGGGCTGAACAAAGAAAAAGAATTGCAGGCAAAACTGTTTGGATATATAGATTGATAATAGTTAATTGATTCAGGGAGATCTTATGAAAGATCTGGAGTTGGCCCAAGAGTTATTGAGTGCGAAAAAGCGCGTCACCGGCGAAATACGAAAAGTGATCGTGGGGCAGGATGAGGTGATCGAAAACCTGTTGATTGCGTTGTTCTGCAAAGGACACTGCCTTTTTGTTGGCGTCCCCGGGCTGGCCAAAACCTTGTTGGTAAGCACTCTAGCCCGGGTACTGAATCTCAACTTCAGCAGGATCCAGTTCACACCCGACCTGATGCCCTCAGACATCACCGGAACGGATATCCTTTACCAAGATCAGGCCACTAACAAGCGCGAATTCCGGTTCATCAAGGGGCCAGTTTTTGCCCACATCATTCTCGCGGACGAGATTAATCGCACACCACCAAAGACCCAGGCTGCCCTACTCCAAGCCATGCAGGAGCAGCAGGTGACCGTCGGCGGGAACACCTACCAACTCGACCAACCCTTCCAAGTCTTCGCCACACAAAATCCGATTGAGCACGAAGGCACCTATCCCTTGCCCGAAGCACAATTGGACCGGTTCATGTTCCTAGTCAACGTTAGCTACCCCACCATGGAGCAGGAGGTTAACATTGCCATATCCACCACTTCGGGATTCCACCCGGACCTGGACGTAGTTCTGGATGCCGCACATGTTCGTGAGTTGCAAACGCTGGTTCCGCGCGTTCCCGTGTCAGAACACGTCGCGGAATATGCGGTGCGGCTGGTGCAAAGCTCGCGCCCGAGCAAGAATGGGGCGACACCGGACTTCATAAACGAATGGATCGACTGGGGAGCGGGTCCGCGCGCGTCGCAATACCTTATTCTTGGGGCAAAGGCCCACGCCCTCATGGACAACCGCGTAACCACAACCGTGGATGACATCAAAAACGTCGCCCGGCAGGTGCTCGAACACCGGCTCATTCTCAACTTCAAAGCCGAAGCTGAAAATATCACCACCACCGATATTATCGAAAAACTTCTACAGGCAGTTAAAGCGTAATCAGGAGATGTAAGTGAGGATCTTTTTCTAAACCAGGTTGGCCGTTTTCCAGTCCACTTCCACATTCTGAGTTGTTCCCGAGCGGGTCTGATACACCACGTGTCCATTAGACTCGCCGTACAGGAACAAGTCGCGCGTAATTTCAACATCCTTCTGGCAGTATTCGACAATTTTATCTATCTTACCCTCTCGGTACCATTGCAAAGAAACTAGTCCGTCGGCACTTTTTTGCGTCTTGAGCGTGTTCTGAGCTAGGTGGTCCAAGCTGAGCCTGTATCCCAGTTTTTTCTTAATATCAATCAGCATATCGAAGGTGCGGATTTTCTGCAGGTCAAAGTCGGAATACGGTTGAAGCACAGTATAGTCGAACCCGATCACGTTGAATCCGACCACAAGATCAGCAGAGCGGAGTTTTTCCGCTAGTTGCGAAGCATCCTTTTCCAGGTAGTTGAAAAACTGCTGTTCCAAACTATCCCACACCACTCCGACAGCCAGTTTCATCAAGTGGATGTTTTCCCAACCGCCCACCTCATGGGCACTTTTTTGAGTTTCCAAGTCGAAAAAGAGCGCGCGTACTCCGGATGACATCCGCTGAGGGGTTTTGGGTGCAATTTTCTCGGAACCTGCAAAAAGATCAAGTTGCTCGGACATGCGACCTCAAAAGGGATCTTGTTGGAAGAACTCCAATTTAGCACCCCATAGCGCCAAATCAAGAGGAAATTTGAACATTAAGTAACTCATTAAAAACAAAAAGTTTTTTTGCGTTCAGCCCCCCCCAGAGTTTCTGCACCCGATCGCTCCAAATATGCGTAATTCCTTGAACTGGGTAACCCCCTTCCGAATGAAGTATGAAGAACGGTGAAGTACATCAAAATGACGATCGAATGGAGCGGGTGTTAGCAAGATTAACGACATCGCCAAAGTGATGTCTCTCGCCTTGACATGCAAAAAGTTGGCGAGGAAAGAGACGGTTGGAAATGCAGTACCAGTTCATCCTTTGGTTGATTCCGACCAACATTAAATCGGAGTTAGTCTTCATCATCCTATTTCCCTTCACGAAGTCTAGAGTGAGCGATCGTCAGAAACAGAGATTTCCCGGACAACCTCCTGCGAATTTAATTGTCAGCAAAGGTTGATTCTCCCAACCACTTTCTCACTTCTTATTTTCTCTTTTCAGAGTTTTCTCAGGGACGGTTTTTTTTGACAACCTCCGCAGGCTGTGATAAAAGTTCCCTTTCCCAGCGACATTCGTTTTAAATTCTTAATCTAGCCATGAAAATCCACGAACATCAGGCGAAAGAAATTCTTGCGAGGTATAGCGTCGCCATACCCCGTGGTATCGTCGCCACCACACCCAAGCAGGCGGAAGCGGCGGCTCGCAAACTCGGGACCAGCGTGGTCGTGGTCAAAGCCCAAATCCATGCCGGCGGACGCGGTAAAGGTGGCGGCGTCAAGCTCGCCAAAAGTCCGGAAGAAGCAAAAGAACTCGCCAAAAAGATCATCGGCATGACCCTTGTAACTCCGCAGACGGGGCCGGAAGGGAGAAAGGTCAAAAAAGTCCTCATCGAAGAAGGCATGCCCATCGCCAAAGAGCTTTACTTAGGCATCCTGCTCGACCGACAAACCAGCCGGGTGCTCATCATGGCCAGCGAGGCAGGTGGCATGGAAATCGAAGAGGTCGCCGCCAAAACTCCGGAAAAGATCATCAAGGAATCGGTCGATCCCATCACTGGCGTTCACCCGTATCTTGCGAGAAAAATAGCGTTCGCGCTCAACCTGAAAGGCGACGCGTTCAAAAAAATGATTCCCTTCATCATCAATCTGTACCAGGCTTTCGTTAAGGAAGACTGCGATATGCTGGAGATCAACCCCCTGATCGTCACCAAGGACGACCGGGTACTCGCGCTCGATGCCAAGGTCAACATCGACGACAACGCCCTATACCGCCAGAAAGAAACCCAGACCTACCGCGATCTGGATGAGGAAGACCCCATGGAGGTAGAAGCGAGCAAGTTCCACTTGAACTACATCAAGCTCGACGGAAACATCGGGTGCATGGTCAATGGAGCGGGTCTCGCTATGGCAACTATGGACATCATCAAGCATTCAGGCGGTGAACCGGCCAATTTTCTCGACGTAGGTGGCGGCGCCGATGAGGAGATGATTGAAAATGGATTCCGCATCCTAATTTCCGACAGAAATGTAAAGGGGATTTTTATCAATATTTTTGGCGGGATCCTGCGATGTGACATTCTCGCGCGCGGTGTCGTATTGGCGGCAAAAAAACTCCATATCAAAATTCCCATCGTCGTACGGATGGAAGGAACAAATATGAAAGAAGGGCATGATATTCTCGAACAATCAGGAATGGATTTTCTTGTTGCCCATGGAATGAAAGAAGGCGCAAAAAAAATGGTCGAAGCAATTCAATGAGTATTCTAGTTGACGAAAAGACACGACTGATCGTCCAAGGGATTACTGGACGCGAGGGACAATTTCATACCGAACAATGCATGAGGTATGGCACCAAGGTAGTCGGTGGGGTCACCCCCGGCAAAGGCGGCCAGACCGTGCTGGGAAAAGTTCCCGTGTTCAACACCGTGCGCGACGCAGTTAAGAAGACCCGCACCAACGCCACCATGATCTTTGTGCCCCCCCCGTTCGCTGCCGACGCTATTCTCGAAGCGGCCGATGCCGGGGTCGAACTCATCATCTGCATCACCGAGGGCATTCCCGTATCGGACATGGTGGAGGTATACCGTTACATTCAAACCAGCGGTTCACGTTTAATCGGGCCCAACTGTCCGGGAATCATCTCTCCGGGGAAATGCAAGATCGGCATCATGCCGGCCCATATTCATAAAAAGGGGAACGTGGGCATTATTTCTCGGAGTGGCACCCTCACCTACGAAGCGGTCGGCCAGTTGACCGCTCTGGGCTACGGCCAGTCGACCTGTATAGGAATCGGCGGCGACCCAATCATCGGCACGAAGTTTATTGATGCGCTGGAGCTTTTCCAGAAGGACCGCGGGACCAAGGCCATCTGCATGATCGGCGAAATTGGCGGTACCGCCGAAGACGAAGCAGCCTACTACATCAAAAAATATGTCAGCAAACCGGTGGTCGGATTTATCGCGGGCCAGACCGCTCCACCCGGCCGGCGTATGGGCCATGCCGGCGCCATCATCTCCGGCGGGCAGGGCACAGCCGATGAAAAAATGAAGGTCATGAGGCGGTGTGGAATCAAGGTGGTTAAAAGCCCCGCCGACCTTGGCAAAACCATTGCCAAAATTCTTTAATTTCCACTCCCTCCGCGTTCATCTTTCCTGTATTTTTAAAGAATCCTAAAGAAAAGAATTGTGACAGCACACAATCTGTGTCATCTAACAGATATGTCAGCAGAAGCCTGTCCCAAATGCGGTTATGAAAATGCCACGCAGTCAGCGTGGTGTGAGAAGTGCCTGCACCATTTCAACTCGTACAGAAAGGACAAGACCC
>CAJWLY010000006.1 GCA_913043155.1 uncultured Nitrospinaceae bacterium
GAGGATTACAATGAAAAAGAAGATTATTTTGCTTGTAGCAGTTATCTTCACCCTGGCCATGGTCGGTTCGGCCTACGCTGCTAAGGACTGTCCCCAACCGCGCAAAACCAAGAAGGCTCCGGCCACGGTTGCCAAGAAAAAAATGCCAAAAAGTGCCAAGGCGGCGAACGGAAAGAAGATTTATACCAAGACGGCGAAGCCGATGGCCTGCAAGATGTGTCACGGCGACAAGGGTGCCGGTGACGGCAAACTGGGCAAGGCTTTTAAAGCCCCTTTAGCTCCCCGTAACTTCACGTGTAAGAAGACGATGAAGAAAATTTCACCGGGCCAGATGTTCTGGATCATCAAGAACGGTTCGAAGGGAACCGGCATGGTCGCCCACAAAAAGACCTTGAAGGACAAGGAAATCTGGGACGTCATCAAGTACATCCGTAAAGACCTCATGAAGTAACTGAAAACTTGTTTTGGATTTAGGGGCAAACTGCCGGTCGGTGGTTTGCCCCTTTTTTTTGTGACTTTTCCCTGCAAAGACCGGTGGTATAATCCCTCTGATCATTCGATTTTATCTACTCGCTTTTTCCGGAGCCCGCCCTTGACCGGATTCCTCTTTAAGTCCTGGCCCTTTCCCTTCCTGCTGATTGTCTTCTGGCTGTTGGGTTTCTCTAATTTAGCCAAGGCCTCCGATCGGGGCACCCGGGAGAACCCGCTTCGCATGATGTTTGTGCCTTCCGGCGATAGCCAGGTCATTCTCAAGGAGGGGCAGGAAATCGCCCACCAGTTGCAACGGGCGACCGGGCTCCACTTCAAGACCTCGGTTGCTACCAGTTACGCCGCGGTGATCGAAGCGATGGGAGCGGGAAAAGTGGATATCGGCTGGCTCGCCACCTTCAGTTATGTGCTGGCACGGGAAAAATACGGGGTGGACCTGCTCCTGATCGTCGTTCGCTTTGGGTCTCCTTTTTACCGGGGGCAGATCATGGTTGGCGCCGACCGCGGTGTCGGGAAGCTGGCCGATCTTAAGGGAAAAACCTTCGCTTTTGTGGACCCGGCCTCCACCTCCGGTCACCTTTATCCCAAGACCCTGCTTTTATCCAAAGGTCATGACCCGGAAACATTTTTTTCCAAATCGGTTTTTGTCGGGTCGCATAACGCGGTGGTTCTTTCCATCCTCAAAGGGGAGGTGGACGGCGGCGCTGCCTACGATGATGCTCGGGCTGCCGTCGCCAAAAGTTTTCCCGATGTATTCGACAAGGTGAAAATTATCGCCTACACCCGGGAGATTCCCAACGATGTGGTGGCGGTCAGGAAAGATCTGGACCCGGGCCTGAAGAGCCTACTCGGGGACGGGTTGAAGCACGTTGCAAAAACTCCCGAAGGCTCCAAAGTACTCAAAAAGGTCTATGGCATCAGCGGACTCGCCGATTTGGACGCGTTCTTCGATCCGGTCCGCGAGGCGAGCCGTCTACTCGGGCTCGATCTAGGGAAACCCAATCCCTGACCCTAAAAATTTTTCTGGAGATCGGTAGGAAAGATTAGAAGATTCGATGGATTGATTTTATGTTACGAGTGGAACAATTATCGAAAGTCTACCCTGACGGAACGAAGGCCCTCAAGGACGTGTCTTTCACCGTTAAGCCTGGTGAGTTTCTCACGATTCTCGGGAAAAGCGGGTCCGGTAAGTCGACGCTCCTGAGGTGTATCAACCGGCTGGTGGAGCCGACGAGCGGACACGTTTACCTTGGTGATCAGGAAATCACCGGGGCGGGTCCGGCCTCCCTTCGCAAAATGCGCCGGAGGATCGGCATGATTTTTCAGCAGTACAACTTGGTAGACCGGGTGTCGGTATCAACCAACGCCCTGACCGGGCGCTTGGGTTACCTTTCACCCTGGATGAGCTTGGCTGGTCATTTTCCAAGAGAGTCGGTGGGCTGCGCCCATGAGCATCTCAACCGGGTAGGGATCGGGGATAAGGCTGGACGGCGGGCTGATGCCTTAAGTGGCGGCCAGCAACAACGGGTTGGCATCGCCCGCGCCCTCATGCAGAACCCGGATCTCCTCCTAGCCGATGAGCCGGTATCCAGTCTGGATCCCGCATCGGCTCGTACCATCATGGAACTTCTTAAAGAGATCAACGAAAAAAATGGGGTGACTCTCTTATGCAACCTGCATCTCCCCGACCTAGCCCGTGAGTATGGACACCGTGTGCTGGCGCTGAGGGCGGGTGAACTTGTTTTTGACGGGTTGCCAGAGCGCTTGGATGAACAGACGATCGAAACGTTTTATGGGTCGTCCTGATTTTTTTTTAAGTCCTCAAACTGTGCTAATCTAGGGGGCCCGATTTTAAACGGGATACTTGGTGCAACGGCCCGAAAGAAGGGAATGGATGAAAACTTTCCGATCAATTGTATTGGGATTTCTCATTGGCGCCCACACTTTGGCATTTGCCGGGGGGGTAGAGGCTCAGGGTTTGCCCAAAGGATTTTCCGAGGGGGGGGTCACCCGAGACCAGATTCCCAAGGAACCGGGCTGGAAGGCTCCCGCCTATCGGGGTTGGGAAGTATTAAGTATCCCCGGTCTGATTTCAACCTACTACGACCTCGATTTAGACGGCGCACTGGATTATATGGTGACCCGTAAGATCATCAGGAAGGCCGCCGCCGAAGAAACCGAAATGACTCAGGCGATTGAGATCGCTCAATTCGACGGTTTGGCGGTTTACTTTTCCCATCCTGTGATTTATTTCGCCAACAAGAACCCATTGTTTTATTGTCTGGGCCTCGACTATCGCAAAAACTGCTCGAATATCTGGATCGATGTGTCAGAGGACGGTTTAAATGGCAATGAAGAAAGATATGACTTATCGACACCGCGGCCCAATGTTCAGTAAGGGCCTTGTATTATTCGGTTTTCTGATTATTGGAGTGGCTTTTGGGTCCGTGGCGGTGTTTGCGCATACGGCGGACATGCCCCAGGAGTCGGAAAGCGGAGAACACGGCAAAGTTCCCCACGACCCCGGACACGTGCCGGGAGCAGACCGGATGACGTTGGGTGCTACGGTGTACAAACACATGTGCATCTTTTGTCACGGGGTGGACGGGGACGGCGGCGGCAAGGCGATGGCTTATCTGTATCCCTGGCCGCGTGATTTTCGCAGGGGACTGTACAAGCACCGCACCACGCCCTCAGGATCTTTACCACTCGATTCAGATATTTTCCGCACCATCAGCCGTGGTGTTCCCGGCACCGCTATGCCCGCCTGGGAAAAATCACTCACCGATGAGGAAACCCAGGCTGTTGTCCAGTACATCAAAGGGTTCTCCAAACGGTTCGAGAACGAAGTGCCGAAATCTCCCATCGAGCCTGGCCCCGTTCCTCCCATTACGCCGGAAGCGATCGAGGCCGGAAAGAAACTGTATAGGGAAATGCGTTGCGCCCGGTGTCACGGTACCGATTTGAAAGGGGGGGGTGCAAAAGCCGACCAGCTTTATGACATCTGGGATCACCGGGTTTTCGTGTATGACCTCACCAATCCCAACACGTATAAGTTCGGCTACGAAACGAAAGACATCTACATGACCCTGACCACCGGGATCGATGGGACCCCCATGAAAACCTACAGCCACCTGACCGACGAAGAGCGTTGGAATCTCGCCACCCTGCTCCGGTCAAAAATCGAGCTGGACCGGTTTCAGGAGGCGGGTTATGAAATTGATCTCCACTCCACAACGGTGGATGACGAAATCGTGCCGGATCCGGCCCATGAACTTTGGCAGAAAGTTCCGGGAAGGGTGGTGCATCTCATTCCGCTCAATGCACGGAAGAACCCGATCACCAATATTAAAGTTCAGTCGGTGGTTAACGAAGAGGCTGTGGCGTTTCGGCTGGAGTGGGAAGACCCGGTCCCTGACCGTTCGGCCACCCGCCATCAGGATTTCAAGGATGCAGTGGCGATGGAATTTGCCCTGGGCGATGTGTTGCTTCACACGCACGGACACAACGAACCGTTCTTCGGAATGGGTAACCGGGGTAAGGTGGTCAACATATGGCAGTGGCGCGCTGACTGGCAGACGGAAATTCAAACCAAGAAAAAACTGGAGTACGCGACCAAGGGGATGGATCTCGATGCCATGATCTTCGGTGGTGAGGTCAACCCGGTCGACGCACTGAATCCGTTCCGAGATGTTCCCATCGAAGAATTGAACGCCGAAGGTTTTGGCACCCTGACCCCTCAGCCCCTGACAAAGCAGAACGTGCAGGGCAAGGGGGTGTGGAAGGACGGGCGCTGGTCCGTGGTTTTTTACCGAACGCTGGATTCCCTGAACAAGTGGGATAAGCGGTTCGAGAAAGGCAACCCGGTTCTGGTGGCCTTTGCCATTTGGGATGGTTCCTACCAGGACCGCAATGGGCGAAAAGTGGTTTCCATGTGGCAGCGGCTCCATTTACCTTGAACTGCGGCGCAGAATCGTTATAGTATTAAATCAATCCCAAATTGTTGCCCCGAAAGGGGAGGGTTTGTTTTAGGGTGTTATCTATCAATCGTGTGGAGGTGTATGGCATGGCGGACGAAAGTCAGGAAAATGAGGAAGAGACCAATCAGGAAGAGCCTCTTGATCTGGTTGAAACCGAAGAAGATGACGAGGCGGATGAGTTAGAAGTTGACGAGTCCGATGAAGTAGATGAACTCGAAGAGGTCGCCGAGGAAACTGTTCCCGAGAAGGGGGCCTATCTGGTGATCGGGCAGGGTGAGTTTACTACTATCATGTCCAACCGTGGTGCCGATGACCCAGGCGACAACACGCTCTCTGCTCCACAGGATGTGTGCAAATACGGCGATATGCTGTTTGTGTCCGACCGGGGAAACCACCGTGTGCTGGTCTGGGACCGGTTTCCGGAGGAAAGCGGCGAGTCTGCTAGCGTCGTCTTGGGCCAGGAAGATTTTGGGGACTGCCTCGAGAACCGGGGCTTCTCTACGACCCTAGACGAAATGACCTCGGGACTCGGTGATGAAGATTTGGACGGATTCACCATCAGTAAAGCTGAAGAGGACACGGTGTCCATGCCCGCCGGACTCTGCGTGATTGGCGGTAAGCTTTATGTTGCCGATAGCGGCAACCATCGGGTGCTTCGATGGGACGGTCTTCCCTCTGAAGACGGTGAAGTGCCAGGTCTTGTCATGGGACAGGACAATCTGGAAGAGAACGAGGCCAACCGCCGAGGGCTGGTGGGTTCGGGGTCTTTGTTTTATCCCATGGGCGTCCGCTCAGGCGACGACCAGCACGTGTTCGTGGCCGACAAAGACAACCACCGGGTCTTGATCTGGAAAAAAGTTCCCTTTAGCGATGGCTGGAACGCTGACCTCTCCTTGGGCCAGTCCGGTATGGATGAGCGGGAACCCAACCGGGGTGACTTCGAGAACGTTCAGGCGGGCACGCTTAGTTTTCCGACCGGGGTATTCTACGATGCGGAAGAGGAAAGGGTTTTTGTCGTCGATCAGGGCAACAACCGGGTTCTTATCTGGAATAGCCTGCCCCGTGAAACGGGTCAGCTCCCCGATGTGGTGATCGGACAAAAAGATTTTGTTTCACGGGATGCCAACGCGGGGAAAGGGGCTAAGAGAGCCTGCCCCGAAGGAGTGTATTTCCCCACCGATGTGGTATGCGGCCACACTGGATTGTTCGTTTCGGATACCGGGAACAACCGGGTCTTGTACTGGAAAGAGGTCCCCACCGAGAACGGACAACCGGCAGACCTCGTTTTCGGACAAAGCGGTTTCGCGGATAACAAGCACAACCGGTACGCTGAAGCCAGCGCGTCCACTCTGAATGACCCTAGCGGTTTGTGGCTGGAAGAAGAAGAAAATCCCGAATGGGTGCCGCCTGATGAGCGGGAGGAAGCGGAGGAAGCTTCCGCTGAAGAAGAAAACGTGGTGGAAGAGGATGCAGATGCAGTGGAAGAGGATGCAGATGCAGTGGAACAGGCCGAGGAGCAGAGAGAAGAAGAGGAAATTCCTGAGTACCTGTTCAAACTTTTTATCGCCGACCGCGGAAACTCCCGGGTTGTTGTTTGGAACGAATTACCCGTCCAGCTCAAGGAAGAAGAAGAAGAAGAGGACCATGAGATTCAAATGGATGATCCTGATACGCCCATGGGCGAAGACGAGGATGAGGATTATCTGGTTGCAGAGGAAGAAGGTGGGCCGCCGGAAGAAATTCCTTCGGCCTGATTTTTACTCAGCCTTATTATTGCCTGTGACGCCTCATCTGCAATAGGGAGGGATGCCTTCCCTCACCCATGCCCCTGCCTTGTTCTCTTTGATGTTTTCTAGGTTTTTGGAAATCCCTACCGATATTTTTTTGCTCGACACTTTAAATTTTGCCAGGATCGTCTCCGGGGAATCGGTTAGCAGGTTGCCGAACTTTGGCCCGCATTTGAGGTTCCCCACGTCGCAACAGGGGGTCATGTCGCCGTTTTGTTGAATGGTCATGATATCGATGGAACCGCGGGCGGCGGGACATTCAATGAGATAGTTGTCTTTCGGGAAGGGAAGCGAGGTCATGGCCCGTTTCCCATCCGCACTGACCTTGAAGGCAGGAAGCAGGCTGAGGCCTAGAGTGAATTCTTCTTTACGGGCGAAAGCTTTAATATTGCCCATGTGAGCCGTGTATATCGCTTCGTCGCACTCCGGATGGTTGTCCACCAGCCACGAGACCTTTTCCTGGTATTCCCGCAGAAGTTTTGTGACATGATCGAAACGCGATCCCTTTATAGAGAAAAAAACCATAAGCAGTGCAATCTGTTTCTGCAGGTGGGAGAGGTTTTCGAAAATTACGTTGACGATCATCCGGTTCTGCAGTTTGAGCAACTCCTCGAGGAGCGGTTTTTGAAACCTCTCCCAGGCTGTGGGATACAAGGTGATGTCTACGCGTCCGCCCAACCTCACAACTTCCTCCAGCCGTTGCCAGCGTTTCGATGATCGGGAGTTGATTTCTAGATTGGTGTGGAGACACACGCCAGGTGCGACCGCCTGGAAGGTTTTGAAGATTTCGACGAGATGAGGATTCTGCGTGGCTTCCCCGCCGGTCAGGTTGATCTCCTGTTGGGCCAGGGCGCGAAGTACTTCGATTTGCCCGATCTTTTTTGCCATGATCCGGGCGTCTTCCGGTGTCATATGCCATTCCGGTTTGGGGATGCCAGCCAACGGTTCGTAGACGTGGCAGTCGACGCACTCATCCCGGTTGTACCGGTTGCAACTGGCTTCGACAAAGATACTGAGCATCGGTCTGAATCGCGAAGGGGGACAGCCCGGGTTTTACCGGAGTTCGTTTTTCTTAATGGTTTTTATTATAGGGGAATTCCCAGTATGGAGAATGAAAATTGGTCTGGAGGGGCCTAGCGGAAACTCATAATGACAAAGGAGATGGGTTCGCCTGATCCATGAAAGAGGGATCCGTAATCTCGTTCGTCGTATCCCAGCGAGGCCAGTTGATCTGCGACCCGGCGCACCTCGCTTTCGGTTACGTACGCCACCGTGTCGGGGACGCCTTGAATGTTCAGGGTGCGCACCAGTTCGATCATTTGTTGCCGTGAGGTATCAGGGGTTCCTTCCATGGGGGGATATTCCATCTTGTGCCGGTAAGGGCTTTTGTAGGCCGTGTTCAAAGCGTGCAGGGTTCGAAGCATCAAGATGTCCCGGTCCCACGGAGCCATGTCGTGAGCGCCGTGGTGGGTTTGTACCAGTTCCAGAACGCTGATCACCCGGTCATTCAAATTCTTCCCCACGAAGCGGTGTTGATATTCCTTTTCAACCGATGAAAATCCTTCGGCCTGCGCCCAATCACCCAGCAGTTCGAAGTTCACCATAAAAGTGTATTGTCCGCCATACAGATTGAAGTAGGGGCGTCCTGCGAAATTAAGCTCCCTCAGGGAATACATTCCGTAATCCATTCCCGTATATCCCAGCCCGTTATCGTTGAGAAGGTGGCGGGCACGTTTCAGAGTAGCGAGGGCGCCGAGGTTGACGGGAACGGGAATTGCTTCTTCCAGTCGATCAACATGGGCCTGCAAGGTTTCTGTATGAGGCCAGTCATCGATGTCCACCCGCTGGTAGGACCGTTCCCACACGATGAGCGGGAGGGCGTGAGGCCAGGCTTTCAGGGCATCGAGGTTTTTCGTGTTGAACCACTCAGCAAACTGTTCGAAATTCATTCCCACAGCCAGATTCGGATCGATCAAAGGTTGCAGGTATTCTTCGTGCAGCGAGTTGCCCTGTTTCAAGATGACCTTGGTGGCCAAGTCATCCCATATCTCGTTGGAAAAGATCTTGTCCACTGATCCTTTGCGGAAACAATCCATATGGCCGGCGTCGATGCGGACCGCGAAAAATTTTTCGGTGTGTTGTTTCAGCCGTGGGTTATTGCGCGCACCTTTCAGGATTTCCATGGAGAAGTCGCACAGGACGTAACGCGTGTGGGGATACACCCGACCTTCGGTGTCGATCGATTGGAGATGGGTCAGGAAGCAACCGGCCAGGTTGCCGTTACCAACGCCCCACTCCATAACGAACAAGTGTTGTTTGTCGTCGGGACGCTTGCGGGCTTGCTCGTAATAGTCTTCGGCCAGGGCGTGGGCCAACCGGTGATCGAGACTGACGTAGGTTTGAAAATGGTTGTGGATCCCCGGCCCCTGGATGCCGTAAAAAATTTCGTTGACGTGGGTCTGCCACTGATCGGCGGGTTTAAAGTCACCAAGCGGCAGGGGGCGGGTTTGAGAATTCATGAAAAGGGTTTGTCATCCCCTGCGGGACTAGGAGGAGAGTCCTTCCGTGCCTACGTCGCTGTCATCAAGATTGCCGCCGGAGGCCAGTTGGCCTGAAGCGGAAACGCCGCCGGGGATATTACCGTGATCGGTGGTTTGAGATTCCTCACCCTGCATAAGACTTTCGTAAACTTTGTACGCTTCCTGTGCGTCGTCCAACCGCCCTACTTCCTTATAACAGTTATACAGGTTCAGCCAGGCCATGAGGTCACTGCGGTTTAGCGAGGTGGCCTGCTTGAATTCCTTGAGGGCTTTTTCCACTCGGCCGATGGTGGCGTAAAGACTGCCAAGGTTGGTGTGCGGCAGGGAAAATTCCGGATCGATCTCGCTGGCCCGCTGAAACGACTGCACCGCTTCATCGACCATATTCAGCGCCGAGTAGCAGCTTCCCAGATTGCAGTAGGCCTGCGGGTCTTTTTCGTCAAGGTCCACTACGCAGAGGGCCTGGGTCAGTGCCTCGTCATAGTTCGATGCATTGAAGTGAGCTGTGCTCAGCGCAGAACGTAGTTCTTTGTCTTCCGGAGAAAACATCAGGACTTTTTTAAGCACGGTGATTTCTTCGGTGAATTTTTTCTGCATGTCGTAGGCGGCTGCCAGATTGGCGTAACCCAGGTATTCTGTGGGGTCGAGTTCGACCGCCTTTTCAAAACAACGGGCGGCATTGTCGAACATGTCCTTAAGCATGAACACTCCACCCAGATTGAGGTGGACTTCCGGGTCGTCCTCGATCAACTCCGCCGCGCGGCCCAACTCGCGGAGGGCTTCGTCTTCGTGATTACACATGCCGTAGACGGTCCCCAGTAGTTTGTACGCAAGACCATTTTTGTTGTCCCGGCCGATGATTTGCTTGAGTTGCTTGATGGCCTCGTCGAATTCGCGTCCGTCGATGAAAAGTCTCCCCAATTCCAGTTGAAGATCGACGTTGTCGGGAGTGTCCTTCAATTCCTTGCGAACCTGCCGGACCCGTTTGGCAATAGCCATCTCACGTTTGGTTTCTTCCGGATCGCGTACCCCAAGCTCCTCGAATATCTCCGGAGCTATTTTCATCGTGGTCCAACTGCCCCCTTTTCCTCCTTCAGCGCTCATAATTTTATAAAACTCCAACAACGTTAGCGGTCAATCATTAATAATCAACGGATACAGTTGATTTTAGGGAATGTCCTCGGGAGTGTCAAGTTGGTCGCGAGGCCCAGGCGGATTTCATGCCGGTTGTTCCACTGTCTGGGCCATGTTGATAATTTCTTCCTGTCCGTAATGGTCCAGGTAAAGCAAGAAGTGTTCCCGTGAAAGATAATTCCAGACTTTGCGCGAAGGAAAATTGGCTTCAATGATTTCGTCGAATGTTTCGTAAACTTCCATCACCTCTTCTTTTGGCATGCCCTTGCTGATCTCGAAATCAAAGATAATGGCCATGTCTCTGTTCGGGTCGCGGAGAATTCGGTCGACTTGGAATTTCTCCGGGTTGTGGAAGATAGCGGAATCTTTCTCCAGAGTGAAAATGGATTGCCCCACCGAATGGATGGTGCCATCTCCTGTTTCGCCGTGCTGTACTGTGAAGTCGATGGTTTCCTGGGCTTCATGGCGCTCTTCGGTGGGAAAGCCGAAAAAAAGGTACAGGTGGTTCCAGATTCCCGCGCGGGAACTGTTTTCGAGGACCCGTTTTTCCATTGCTTGGTCACATCCCTTGTCGATGATCGAAAGTACCCGGTTGTTGGCGCTCTCCAGTCCAAAAAACAGCATCAGGAATCCCGCCCGGTACATATTTTCAAACAGCCTTGTCGTTTCTACGGAATCCGATTCAAACTTGAGCATCCCCAGCGCACGCATCTCGACTCCCTTGGAAAGGATGGCACGTGACATCCGGTCGAAAGCGTTCGGAGAAATCGCTTCATCGGAGAACGTGAAGTATTTCGTTTTGTATCTTTTGCCGAGGTAATCCAATTCGTCCGCGACACGCTCTTCGTTTTCTTTCCTGTAGTGGGAATCGTAAATGAAACTGTGTGTGCAGAATGTGCATTTGCCCCAGTAGCACCCCCGGCTGGCCATGTAGGGCAGGACGGGATAGGGCATGAGATATTTTTTTAAAGGAAGGTCGTCGAAGTTGGGACAGACCAGCCGGTCGTAGGGAAGCGACTTGGCCTTTTCGTTTCGCATGATTTTTCCGTCATTCAGGTAAATCAGATTCGGAACGGTGTCGAGGGAACCCCCTTCCTTGAGTCGTTGCACCAGTTGGTCCAGGGGGTGCTCTCCTTCGAACAGAATGATGCTGTGAAACATCTCCTCGAACAAGGTTTTCTTGTCGTCCAGAATGTCCTGATGCCGGGCAAAGACGCTTCCACCGATAACAATGTGAAGGTGCGGGTACCGTTTCTTAAGAAGCCGCGCCAGCGTGAGGCCGGGGATCACCTGTCCCACGTGTATGATCGAAAGGCCGACCAGCCCGTACCCAGCCCAGTTCACCTCTGGAATCAGATCGGTTTGGTATAGATCGAAAAACGGATTTCGCGTGGAATCCTGTGTGGCCGCGAGAATACCTTGAAGGCTTTCCTCCGGGGTTCCTTGCATGAAAAACGATTCCAGATCGATACGGCTCGGGTAGTGTGTGTATGAGATCAGTTGCATCGCGACTTTTAAAGTGGTGTAGGCGTTTTTATATTCGGAAAACCGGAAAAAACGTTCCTCGTCGCGTAACACCTGTTTGGCATCGCTGATATCCGATAGAACCGTCTCGAGGTACTGGGTGTCATCAAGGATTTGTCGATGAATGGGCTCCACTTCCTGGTCTTCTGGAGTTTTGACGGGTTTGGTGAGGCGGGTGTGTATTTTGTCAACACAACGCTTGAGATAATTACTAGAAAGAAAACGATCATAGCACTCGACGTTGAAGTCGAACTGATCTACCTCGTGGCCCTGGGCTTCGAGGTACGCAGTGAGCGTTGGCAGAGCCAGGTAAGGCTGGCTCGGATACCATTGCGGTGGAAAAATCAGGGCCGTTTTCATCCGGAAATACCTTTTAGGCAGATGGTCGGAGTCCGTTGGGAAAACCCCAGTATTTTCTTATAAGTCAAGCATATATGAGGGGATTTACCCTGTCAACGAACCATTTTTTTGCTAAAATCGCCCGGGGGGCCTGCCCTGAGCCGCAACCTGTTTTTCAACTTAGGGGACAGATGAGCAGTCATTGTACTGGTGAGAAGCTTGCCCGCCTCTCGACAGGCGTTCCGGTTCCGCTTGACACCCCGGCTGGAAAGGACTATACTTCCACAGTCCCGAAAAGGTTGTATTTATTGACTTATCTAAAACTGTCCATCACCGTATTTTCTAGGAGATAGTCCTTTGAGCGATCAGGAAGAGGCAGCCAAGGCAGAAGAAGCTGAAGTCACGGAAGAGAAAAAACAGGAGGGCGTAGGTGCGGATGCTCTTTCTGACTTGAAAGAGCTTGAGAAACTCAAAAAAGAGTTGATGCAGGAGAAGGAAAAGGCAGCCCAGGAGCTCGTTGAAGGAGAAGAGGGAGAAGAGGATCTTCGTGAAGTTGACTATCTTCAAAAACTCATCACCCTCGCGGTCAAGTTCGATCATCATGTCGGAATGTTTTTGATGCCCGCGTACATCGACTGTGGATTGAAGTACGACCACAAGTTGGCCGAAAGTTACCTGACCCACGTCACGACCATCGAAACGTTTCTCCGGCTGTTGGAAAAGGTGGATGGGGTGACCCGCGAGCAGGTCACAAAGGATTGCATCATTAAGTTGCGAGGTGTTGTTCAACAGATTCACAAGAACCTGGTCAAGCCGCTTTACCGCGAGGTGGGGCTTATGAAGAAGAAGCCCAAGTCGGAAAGCCTGGAAAACTTTACAAGCAACTGGAACGAGCGGCTTGAGGACTTTCAGAAAGCGTGCGATTTCGAGTATCAGGTTCTCGATGTTAAAGCTTTTATGGTGAAGTAAACGAAACTTGCCGTTGTAGGGTCGTTGGATGAGGTGAGATTTTTCACGGACCCGATCCCCTAGCTGCCATAATAAATAGAGGAAGTTAAAATTGAGAGCGTCCCCTACCGGGGGTGAATCGGAGAGCCCCGCTTGCGGGGCCTTTTCAATTTCTGACCGGTTATGCCGGTTACCCGGAACCTGAAAGCCCTGTGTCAGGTCTTTTACGCGGCCCGGTTTTTTGAGACTGGAGAATTTTTTGATGGCTGAAGAAAACGACATGGAAGACGCGGAGCAGGAAGCGGAGGGAACTGCGGTTGTAGAGTTGGACGCCCGGGAAGTTCGCCCGGAAGAGGTCCCGGAAAAATTACTGGTCGACCACAGCAAACTCTATGTCTGGGTTGCCGATGCGGGCAATGACCGCATTCAGAAGTTCGATGGAAACGGACGGCTCCTATCCCAGTTCGGAAGGTCAGGTGGAACCCGCCCGCCTTACAATCCAGGCGAATTCAAGACCCCGAGCGGGGTCACCGTGGACTTGGAAGGAAACATCTGGGTGGCTGATACCGGGTGCCACCGCATACAGAAATTTGATGAAGACGGCGATTTCATTCTGGAGTTTGGCTCGGAGGGGTGGGGGCAGGACAAGTTTTATTGGCCTGAAAGTATTGTTACCGAATCCACCGGGACGGTTTTGGTGGCTGATACGTCTAACCACAACATCAAGCGCTACGATGATGATGGCGAGTTCCTCCTTGGATTTGGGTACCCGGGAAACTTTGACGGGTTCCTCAAGTTTCCCACCGGCATCGCTCTCGACAAGGAGGGAAACATTTACGTGGCCGATCGGGATAACCAGCGCATTCAGATTTTTAATGAAGATGGGCTGTTTGTTAGCAAGTTCGGGGCGCACGGTTTTGAGGAAGGACGGTTTAATTTCCCGACAGGGATTGCCGTGCGTAATGACGGTACCATCCTCGTTTCAGAAAAGAGCCAGAATCGCATCCAGACCTTTGACCGTGACGGCAAACTGATAGGTGCCATTGGGGGAAGGGGAAAAAGGGACGGGCAGTTCAATTGTCCCACCTCGCTGGCCCTCGACCCATACGGTTATCTGTTCGTGATCGATACCATCAATCAGCGGGTTCAGAAGTTCGATCCGGACCTGAATTTTGTCGCCAAGTGGGGTGTGATCGGAAGCGAACCCGGTCAGTTTAAGGACCCGGCGGGAATCGGGCTGTCTTGGGAAGCGGACTGGGCTCCGCAGGAAGAGTAGATCTTGTTTGCAACAGGAAGGTATGCGATGAAACAAGGAATGAAACGGTACCGACCGCTCGGCCTTCGGGTGCGCGCGCGGGTTGTGTTTTTTGTCAGCGTCACCCTGCTCCTGAGCGGAGTTTCTTTTGCAGGTGATTCCCCCCAGTCGAGCGGTGATGCCTTGTTCGAGAATCAGATTCTGTCGATGACCGCTCCCAAACCCGAACTGAAACCTTCCGGCGACCCCCGGTTCAAGGACAACGAGGACGGTACGGTGACCGATCTGGAAGAAGGGTTGATGTGGAAACAGCAGGACTCTTACCAGGAAAAAAAGCGGTGGATCAACTGGGTGGAAGCTCATGATTACGTTCGCGAGAAAAATGAAAACAAGTTCGCGGGTTATGAAGACTGGAGACTTCCCACCCGGAAGGAGCTCCTGTCGTTGTACGAAAAGGAGAAAAGCGTTCCCTGGTCCTACTACTGGACGACTAACGAAGTGCATATCGACCCTATCTTCGGGTATACCAGTTGTTGTTTCTGGACCAGCGAAGTGCATAAGGATATCTACGCGTGGCACGTCAATTTCATCCGTGGCAAGGCTTACCCCAGTATCAAGCAAGGGGTGAAGAACATGGCTGCTGGGTCGGCGTCTCTTTCAGTGGTTCGACTGGTGAGAAAGGTGGAACCCGCCAGAGAAGCGAGGGCCTCTAAATAATATTAGCGATCGAACGCCGCGGGCGGAAGATTTTTGGTCCCGGCCTCGGAGATACCCCCCCATGAGCGAGGACGATAAAGACCCAAGCTGGGAAGATAGAACGGGAAGGAAAAATCAGGACCACGGTGCCCAGCAAAAGTTGGACCAGGAACGGAAAGAGGAACAGGATGAGGCAAACCGGGAGCCTGTAGAGGTCTCAAAGGAATCCGGTTCGCCCCCGCTCGGAGAGGATGTGGGAGAGTCGGGGGTGGTCGACGATTCTCAGGAACCCGGGCCCGAGGCGGAAGAAGCCGGCCTAGAAGAAGAGGAAGACGAAGAGGTCGAGTTTGACCTCGAAGCCCAGATCGAAGTGTTTCGCCAGCAGGTCGAAGAGGAACCCGACAACTGTGTTCACCATTACAATCTGGGCGAAGCCCTGGCGGAGTTGGGGCAGACGGACGAGGCCCGGACCGAGTTTGAGCGGGCTCTGGAGTTGGACCAGGACGAAGCATTCAGTTCGATCATTCACTTCGGCTTGGGAAACTTAGGTTACCATGAGCTGATTTCTGGGATGCAGGGAAATGTCGTGCGTGGTTCCGTCGGCTTGCACTCGGCACACAAACAGCACCAGCAGATCACCGGCGTGAATGTGGAAGATTATGAGGCCTCCCTTAAGGAGTTCGAAGCAGCTATCAGCGCTTTGGACCGGCTGAAGGCCGATGAGGAAATCGTTGACCACGTGCGCGAGAATGCGCCTAGGCAGGTTGCTGACATCTATTACAAATGGGCCTCAGACCTGATCGACAAGTCTCGCCAACTGACTCACTATGGTGAGGAGATCAAAGATGTTCAGGAAAGCCTTAAGCATCTTAAAAAAACCCTCGAGATCAATCCCAGTCATTCTCAGGCCCAACTCATGACCAAGTACGCCAAGAAAATGCTTCAGGAAGGTTGGTCTATTTATGACGAATACGGTTTCCCGGCGAAGGAAATCCACGGAATCGGGTGATTAGAGGGATGGGTAGCTATTCTGGAGAGCTTATATGTCATCAGACAGATTAGACGAGTTGATTCGTGACCGGTTGAGCCCCGATGGTCAGGTGCTGAACCTCAAGGCCCAGTTTATACGTGAGGTGGGCGCCAAGGCTCTGGCGAAGAGGGAGGAACTGACAAGACTCAGGGCGCTGGACCTGACCCAGAATGACATCGGGGACGAGGGGGTTAAGGCCATCGCCGAATCGCCGATTTTTTCCAACCTACGGACGCTCAACTTGAAATCGAACCATATAGGCGACGCGGGTGCAGGCTACCTGGCCACCTCAAAAACCCTGAAAAACCTGCGCAGTATTCAACTGGTAGTCAACGACATCAGCGAGGAAGGGGAAAAAGTTCTTCGAAACTCGACGGCTCTCATGAGCCTCAGTTCGCTGAGGTTCCGGGTATGACCTTCCTGATAGGTTGTCTCTCGGGAGTTGTCCGGAATGACCGCCTCTTCTAAAATGACTTTGACCCGTTAACAGATCAGCCTTCCAGTAAAGACAAGAAACCCCTGTACCTTAATTATCAAACAGAGGGTTAACCATGCTCAGTGTTTTTGTAGAGGCCAACTGCAACCGTTACGTGCGCGACGAGTGCCGATTCTGCCATGTGTATCCCCCCCTGTCGGAGCATACCCGGTCGGACTGGCACATGACCCCGGACGAAGCCCGGTTGATGGCGGATAAAATCCGTCGCGTAGATCCGCTGAACAAGCTGGCCAAGAAGGAAATCAACTTAACGGGCGGAGAAGCGTCCCAAAATCCTCACATCGTTGAAATTTTCAATATTTTCAAAACCCTGTCCTCCAACGTTCGGCTTCACACCAATCTCGATATCAATTCCGAAAAATCAAAGCGGTGGGAAAGGCTGGTGGAAATCACGAAGCTTCGGGGCCGTATCGATATCACTCTCTACCCGACGGTGTGGGAGCTTAGGCAAAAAACCCTGCTGAGCAAACTCATTGGCCTCCAAGACGGTTTGATTGTCAATTTGATTTATGAAAGTCTGTCGGATCTCTTAAACCAACTCACCATTTTGTTGAACTTTTTTAACGAACAAGGCCCGGAAAAATTTCACCCGGTCCTGGACTTGCTGAATACGTTCCATGCTCGGCTCAAGGAGCTTGTAGATAAAAAAACCGGATGCGGTGAGGACGACTTCCTGGATCACATGGGAGATTTTAAAAATTACGTTTCCTGTTCCGACGGGTTTATTTTTGCAGTCAATGCGATCCCCTCTTTTTATGTTGACCCGAAAGGGATACGGGCCATGACTTCGCTGCCCTTTCCCAAAGACATCTACATGCTGGACTGCACCGCCATTCGCGGGGCGATCGAAATTATGACGATTCTGCAAACGGGAGAAATGACTCCTTGTTGTGATGTGGGGAACCTCAAATGTCGGCCTAAATTCGGCAATCTCCTCACGGATTCGCCGGAAGTGATATTAGAAAAGTTTGAAGCATCGCGAAAGCTCATGGCTTCGGGAAGCTTGAAAAACCAGCAGAATATCGGAAACAACAAGGCGGGGGAGTGGGTCGACGAGGGGATCCCTCCCTACTGCGTGTGAACAGACTGGGCCTGATCGCGAAAAAGCGGGCTTTAAAATAATTAAAATTTATTAATGTGGAGGGCGAGAGCCTGAAAAACCTGCCGGGTCACCTCAGCGGGGTGGGGAGGTTTTTTTTACATAACATATTGTTTTATTTAATAGTTTATTCCTTATCGAATTGGGTCTTATTTTAGGGCTTGACTTCCATAGGGGGGTCTGATAGCTTCGAGCAAATCTTAGAGAACGGACGGGCGGTAAGGCAGGGAAAGGTCCGTCGGAATTGTGTTTTTTTTCAGTCAAGAGTAAGCCGAGACAGTTGAGTTCGGCGTAGAGGTAAGGCTGTTAAGCTTGAGAAGGTGAAGGACTTTTTAGGTTCGAGTTTTATTAGTCATTCTGCTTTTTTTGAAAGGGGGAGCATGATGAGAAAGTCTGTGATTCTAGGTACTTTGTTAGCGTTTTTGTTTGTTGTAGGTTCTGCCAACGCCGCGGTAACCAGCCTCAAGGCAGGTGAGAGCACGAATTGTGTTAACGCGGGATGGGTTGTGACCAACCAGTCTGAGGAACAGGATACTGTGATTACGTTTGATGTGGGTCCGATTGGCTACGGTTGGGGCAAGACCGCCGCCCGCACGTTGGCTCCTGGTGGGTATCAGGCGAATGCCTTGGCCCGAAAGACCGTGTTCCACAACAAGGGTCCGGGAACGGTTTCAGTCAACTGCCAGCGTCGAGCAACGGACTTCTTCCATGACTGGAAAATCGATGCGGGTTCCAGTAAGACCTATCAGGCCGACTACCACTCTGATCACGTAACACCGGGCACCTACATTGAGCCTGGAATGGGTCTGCCGGTAGGTACCGAGCGCGGTATTTTCGGTGGCGCTGGAACTGGAGATGGTGGCGGAACAGGTGAACGCTACAGATAAGCTTGTGATACGTTTTCAAGAGCCGGGGGGCCTTTGGCCCCTCGGCTTTTTTTTTGAAATTTGTGCGTAAAAGAATTTAAAATAGTCGCAATCCTCCGAATTAAAAACTGGAGACTTGGATGATGGCCGATCAACGCTTTATCGACAACGGTGACGGCACCGTTACGGATACCCTGACCAACCTCATGTGGATGCAGGAGGACTCGTTTCTGGTGTTGAAAAAGTTTGTCACCTACCGGCATGCGGTAAAGTTTCTTGAAAAATTAAATGGAGAGGCCTTTGCGGGGCACAGTGACTGGCGGTTTCCAAACAAGCGCGAGGCACACAGTCTGTTCGACGCAACGAAATCGGTCAGAGATAAATACGATATGGATATTCATATCGATCCTGTTTTTTCGCCGGGATGTGGGTACGATACCTGGACTTCGCACACCCGCGGGAAAAGCACCGCCTACAGTTATTCGTTCAACAGTGGTCTGGGTGGGCATAAGGAAGTCGACGATACGCTCAACAACAGTGTCCGTTTTGTTCGCGGTGAATTCGACAATACCCGGAGCAAAATAGGTGCTGTGCCTCAGGTAAGGGACAAAATCACACAGGGCGGTGGCTGGCGTTGAAGACCTTCCGGGAAGGTCTCTCAAAAAGGCAGGTTGTACGGAGCTTTAGGCTTGAAAATCGCCTTTCCAGATGGTAGCGTGTCGAATATCAATCCCATAAAATTCAAGTATTTGTTGTTGTGGGGGGTATTGGGATTTTAAGGAGACGCTCTTTCTTCACGTCGCATTCTGAATTTTTCGACGGATGTTTTTGAATGTGATTGAGAAGCGAAGGGTTTTTTTTATTTAACAGAATGAAAAACACTGGGGGCACTTTGGCTAGGCCAGCCTGCTCGTTTGAAGACAATGGTGATGGAACGGTTTCGGATACCGAGAACGACCTGCAGTGGTCGATCCGCGATTCCCGGCAGGAATTGGGGAAATGGCTCAACTGGGACGAAGCCGGTGCCTATGTGAAAGCCTGCAACGAACAGAATTACCTGGGGCATAATGACTGGAGACTTCCCACAAAAAGCGAGGTCCGGTCGCTGCTCCGGGCCAAAGAGACATATCAGGAGGTTTTTTTGAAACTTCCCGGGATGAAAGAACGAAGGGTATCCAATTATAAGGCGGGCGGGGAGAGCAGTGTCTGGACCTGTGAGGCTCGGTACGACTCCTACGCCTGGAAGAGTTATTTTCCTTCCGGCAAGGAAGTCTGCGTCGATCAGGAGGTGTCCACGACCGGCACCTCGGCCCGACTGGTCCGTGATCTTTAGCCGGAAAACCCAGTGTGTTGAGTGCAGGATAACCACGGGATAAGATTTTGGATCAGGAGCCAGGATTATGTCTGATGAAGAATTGAAGGAAGAGCAGGACCCCGGAAAAGACGACCAGGAAGAAACATCCGACGGCGACGAAGACCTTCATACCGAATGGATCGGTGAGGAGGAGTGGGTCGAGGACGAAGACGACGCGGCGCTGGCCGAAGAAGAGGAAGTTCCGCCTTTCATCGATAACGGTGACGGGACAATCAGCGATACGCACAACCAACTCATGTGGGCCAAGACCGATTCCTTCCCCGAGTTTGGGTACGGCATCACCTGGTTTGAAGCGCAGGATTATTGCGAAACCGTTAATGAGAAGAAATACGCCGGGTTTGATGATTGGCGTCTTTGCAGTACTGAAGAAGCCAAGGCCATGTTCTCCTTCTCCAAGAGCAACACGGATAAGGATGGCGCTGAGATCCATATTGACTCGCTGTTCGAGCCGGGAGGTGGACACAATACCTGGACCTATGTGGAAAAGCCGGATTACCATCAGTACGCAGAGAAATTTAGCTACGTGACCGGTAACGAGGTCTGGGAACATAAGGACAACGAATACTCGCATGTCCGTCTCGTTCGTGACATGTCTGAACGCGAGGAATGGGAGCCGGAATGGCGGAAGGATTCGCGGAAGTTTCAGCGCTGATTCCTGTGCCTTGCCGCCACGGAGCGGCGAGTCAGATACCTGGGAGAGAGCATGGCCCATTACATGATTTTTGGAAAAGACGATTGTCCTCATACCCAGAAGGCGCGTGAGGATTTCAAAAAGATGAATCGTTCTTTTGCCTATGTCAATGTGGACAATAATCCACAGGGCCTGGAACGTCTGCTCGAGTACACTGACGGCAAGTACATTGTCCCGGTGATTGTCGAGGCGGATGAAGGGAATGTGGAGATCGGGTATACCGGTGAGTGACAGAGCCGGTATGAACTGCTTCTTAAGGGAAAGAAGGTTGATGCTATGAGTGAAGAGCTGGAACACGCGGAGAGTCAGGCTCCGGCCAAGGCCGATGAGGGTCCCAAACGTTTCGTGGAAAAAGGACCGCATGTGATTTACGATACCCAGACCGGACTGTTCTGGTTGAAAAAAGATTCGTGGCAGGATAAGGCAAAATTCTTCAACTGGCATGAAGCGCGCGATTACGCGGACAACAAGAATATGCGCAAGATCGGTGGGTTTGACGACTGGCGGTTGCCCTCCTGTGATGAAACGAAGACGCTGTTTGACGCTTCCAAGGAAAATCCAGGCAAGGGAGGGGTGGCTCTTCACATTGACACCATTTTCCCCGAAGGAGCGTTCAAAGTGGGCTGGCTGACTGGAGACACATCCACGCGGCGACCCCGGTTCGATTTTGTCGAGGGAAAAGAGGTTTCCGCCGATGAGTACGCTTTCGGTTCGGTTCGATTGTGCAGGAAAGATGCTATCCGCAGGAAAAGATAAAGTTACAGGATCAAGATGATTCAGAAAACAGCAAAGAAAACCAGGTTTGTCGATAATGGGGACGGTACCGTAACAGACGTGGATAACAACGTCATGTGGGTAAAGGACGATACCTGGCTCGAACTCGGCCGGCAGGTCACCTGGCACGAAAGTCAGGATTACGCCAGGAAAATGAACGAAAAAAAATTTGCGGGATATGGGAACTGGAGGATACCCACCGGATCGGAAGCCCGGATGCTATTTGACGCGGAGGCTTCCAATGCCGATGTGGAGGGAGGGGAAATCCATTTGAGCCCTGTTTTCTCTCCCAAGTGCGGGTTCTCCACCTGGACCAGCGAAACCCGCGGAGCCAAGGCCGCCATGGGATACGACCTGCGCTCCGATTATGAGTTCTGGCTGGCGAAGGAAAACGATGGGTTCCCCAGTGCGGTCCGCCTGGTTCGTCAACTGCAGGATGCGGCAACTCTTAAGGATGGAGAACCTCGGTTTATTAATAACGGGGATGGAACGGTGACCGATAGCGAAACAGGGCTCATGTGGAAATCGGATGATTCCTACTTGGAGCTGGATAAGTGGGTTACTTGGAATGAAGCGAAAACCTACGTCCAGGTGCTGAACCGGCAGTACTTTGCTACGTACACCGACTGGAAGATGCCCACACGAAAAGAAGTCCAAACGATATTTGATCCTGCCAACCCCATTACAGATAAATACGGCGACACGATTTTGCTGGCCCCGGAATTTCCGCCCGGGGCGGGGCAGACCTGCTGGACGAAAACCTTGCATAAAACCGACAAGCAACTCGCCATTCGTTTTCAGTTTTACAACGGTGATTACAAATGGCATCGAATGGGGCTAAGGAGTCACGGTGTGCGGGCAGTTCGATCGCCGGGAAAATAAATTATGTTGAGCCGCCAGGGTTCCCGTTTTACGGATGAATTCTGAAAAATCAGGGAGGACTCAGGATGTGTCCCGATGAGAAATCTTCGGAAGTAAGACCGGCCGCAGTCCAGGCGAGGTTTGTGGAAGGTGAAGGCGATACGGTGATCGAACGCTCCAAGCGCTTGATGTGGATGAAAAACGATACGTACCAGTTGACCGGAAAATGGATGAGTTGGATACAGGTACGGGACTATGCCGAGGAACTGAGCAAGCAGAAATATGCGGGTTACGCAGGTTGGCGCATGCCCACCACGGCTGAGGCCAGAAGCCTGTATGACAAGGTTGAATTAAATAAGGACCACTGGGGAAAAGAGGTGCCGGTGCACGAGATATTTAACGCAGGGTTTGGGTTCTTGTGTTGGACCAGTGAGGTAAGGAACAAGATCCAGGCTATCCGATTCGGGTATCGCCGCGGGCTTACAACATTCGATGATGTGTATAGGGCTTCTCGTGGTGCGGCTCGGTTAGTGAGGGATATTCAACGTGAGGACGGCCTGTTATAATTTGGTTACGGTTGGCAGTCCCTGACAGGAAAATTAGGAAACCCGATGAATTCTCAAGGAGAATCAGTTTTGGCAGATCAGAAGCGGTTTATCGACAATGGTGACGGTACGGTAACAGATACCGAAACCAATTTGATGTGGAAACAAACCGATGCTTATCAGGACACCAGCAAATGGTGCAACTGGTTTGGGGCCGGGACCTACGTTAAAGACCTGAATCTCTCCAAATTCGCTGGCTTTACAAACTGGCGGCTGCCCACGCTGGAAGAAGCGGAAGAGCTGTATGACGAAGACCTTCATATCCGAGATATGGACCGGTTTGAAATTTTCATCACCCCGGAGTTCTCGCCGGGGGGTGGCTTCACCACATGGACTTCCGATGAGCGGCCTCACGGGACCGCTGCTATTTTTTATTACCGATACGGCCATGCCAATTTGAATCATAAAGAGGATATTACCAAGGACACGGTAAGAGCGGTCCGGGATATCGTTTGAGGAAACGGTCCGTGGTTCGCTTGCACTTGAAGAAGAAGGGGGTTTGCCATCGAGTCATATCGCACCATTAATGAACAGGAAAGCCTGAGATCTATCATCCCGTATCGCTTCGAGGAAGAGGATTACGAGAGCACGTATGTCCTGGAGGATTTTTATTGTACCAATCCGTTCTGCGATTGCCAGCACGTTACGGTGTCCTTCTGCGATCAGGATAACCCGGATAACCGGGTTACGCTGTTACTCAATTTCGATCGAACACAGGGAGTCCTGCCAAACCAGCCCAAACCCACCCAGACTCAGTCTAAAATCATCAAGGAATTTGTTAAAAATCTGCCGGATGAGTTGCTGGTTCTTTTTAAGCAACGGTATCATGAGGCGAAAGCGTTCGGCGAGAAAAATCCGAAG